>CABUWG010000012.1 GCA_902495305.1 uncultured Pseudomonadota bacterium
AACCGGGTCATTGGCGAAAGCAATGGCCGTCGGACCGGTAAACAAGTCGGTCAGTCCTTCAAACTTGGTACCTTTAAGAGCAAGACGAGTAATCCGGTTTTTAGTAACTCTGAACCCGGCGCCTGCTTTTCTGATCTTGTCGCGCAGTTCCGAAACTTCCTTAACGGTCAAACCTTTGTAGTGCGAAACTACAATGATTTCGGAGCTGTTAAACAGTTCATTCAGTTCACCGAGCAACTGTGTCTTTTCTTCGCGGTTCACTTATTGTCTCCAAACAAAACATCATTTCAAATAAAACAATGTCATTTCACACATCCGCAACGCCGGTCTGCTGACCTTTGCTGCGGGACCTAATCTGTCCAGGAGAAAAAAAGATAAATATTTTTCAACTCCCGTCTGCGCAGGATATTTAAAGTTGTCAAACGCCGGTTCCGGCATTTTCGACCACCTGCGGTCTTGGACAGTTTTCAGAAGCACGAAACTTCTGAAGAGCGGGAAGCGGACACGTCCGCCTCCCAAAACTTTCTTACAAAGCGGACGAATCTACTTTGATGCCGACACCCATCGTCGAACTCAGGGAAATCTTCTTCAGGTAGTTTCCTTTGAGCGACTGCGGTTTGGCTTTCAGAATAGCGTCGATAAACGTCTTGGCGTTGTCATAAATCTGCTCTTCCGAGAAAGAAGCCTTACCGATACCGGCATGAACAATACCGTTCTTTTCAACGCGGTACTGAACTTCACCGGCCTTGGCCTTCTTAACCGCACCGGCAACATCGGTGGTGACGGTTCCGAGCTTCGGATTCGGCATCAGGCCTTTCGGACCCAGAACACGGGCAACGCGGCCGGCCAGCCCCATCATATCCGGCGTGGCGATACATCTGTCGAAGTCAATTTTGCCCGACAAGATGGAATCAACCAGATTCTCGGCGCCGACGATATCGGCTCCGGCAGCTTTGGCCTCGTCGGCTTTCTCGCCCTGCGCCAAAACGGCGACGCGTACGGTTTTGCCCGTGCCGTGCGGCAGAGCGCAAACGCCGCGGATCATCTGGTCGGCATGTTTCGGATCGACACCGAGGTTGATGGCAACGTCGATGGTTTCGTCAAATTTGGCGGTAGCGTTTGACTTGACGATTTTGACAGCCTCTTTCAGCGCATAAGCCTGAGTCTTGTCAATTGTTTTGTATGCATTTACAATTCTTTTTCCAGCCATCGTCTTACTCCACTACCTTGATACCCATGGAAACCGCCTGGCCTTTAACCATATTCATGGCCGCCTCAACGGTCGAGCAGTTCAAATCCGGCATTTTGGTTTCGGCAATTTCTTTAACCTGAGCCATCGAAATCTGACCGGCAACGGTTTTGCCCGGTTCCTTGGATGCAGACTTGACACCGGCAGCTTTCTTAATCAGATAAGAAACCGGCGGAAGTTTGGTCTCAAAAGTAAAAGACTTGTCTTCAAAAGCGGTAATAACGACCGGAACGGGAACGCCCGGTTCCATTTTCTGGGTGGCTGCGTTGAAAGCCTTGCAGAATTCCATAATGTTCAAGCCCTTTTGGCCCAGAGCAGGACCAACCGGCGGAGAAGGGTTAGCCTTTCCGGCGGGGATCTGAAGCTTGATTAATCCTAAAATTTTCTTTTTAGTCTTAGCCATTTTCATACCTCTGTTTAGGTTCGTGGTTTTTCCAGACCATGGCTGGTCTCCCACGAAGTTACATTTTTACGCGATTCGCATCTCAAAAGAACAGAGTCGCCCCTTTGAGAGTCGCCTTTGTATAGCACATCCGATTCATTTTGCAAGCGTTTTTTTCAAAAATTTTGCGATTCAAGCCTTTGATTCGATTCAGAAAAAGGCTCCTTTGCGGAGCCTTTTTTTCACTTCAGTTCCGAAGTGCAGTGCGGACAGCGCACCGCCTTAACGGGAATTTCTTCGCAACAGTATGGACAGGCCTTCGTTACCGGTTCCTTTTTCGCTTCTTCGGCCGCTTCCTGCCTGAGCATCTTGGCCTGCAGTTCGTTAATGGCCTTAATCAGAATAAACACGGCAAAGGCCACGATAATAAAACTGATAAGCGCATTGACGAACAGACCCACGTTAAGCGTCACGGCGCCGGCTTTCTGCGCTGCATCCAGCGAAGCGTAGGGCGCTGCCGTTACCCCTTCCTTCAAAACCACAAACAGATTGGTAAAATCGACCTTGCCGAGCAACAGCCCGATTGGGGGCATAATAACGTCTTTAACCAGAGAGTCGACGATTTTGCCGAAAGCGGCGCCGATAATGATACCGACGGCCATATCAATGACATTGCCGCGCATGGCGAATTTTTTAAATTCATTAAAGAAACTTTTGAACATTGCCTTCTTCCCTAAAAAAATAAACCGCCGGATTTTAATCCCGGCGGTTTCAGACTTTCCTAAACCTTTTCAACCTGGCTGAATTCCAGCTCAACCGGAGTCGAACGTCCGAAAATCGAAACGGAAACTTTCAGACGAGCCTTCTCAAGGTCAACCTCTTCAACCAAACCGACAAAGGAAGCGAACGGGCCGTCGGTTACCCTGATTTGCTCGCCGACCTCATAATCGACAACCGTCTGCGGCCTTTCAACGCCTTCCTGCATCTGAGTAATAATACGTTTGGCCTCGGCTTCGGAAATCGGCTGCGGCTTATTGCGGCTGCCCAGAAAACCGGTAACGCGCGGCGTATTCATAACCGCATGCCAAGTATCGTCGGACATTTCCATCTTAATCAGCACATAACCCGGAAAAAACTTGCGTTCCGAATTGACCTTCGAACCTTTTTTAACCTCGACGACATCTTCGGTCGGAACCAGAACGTCAAGAATCTTATCTTCCATTTTTTTCAAAACAGCCTGTTCTTTAATCGATTCGGCAACCTTCTTCTCCGAACCGGAATAAACATGAAGAACATACCAACGTGCAGTCATAAACTATACTCCAAGACCAAATATTAATTTAACAACCCAGCCGAAAATCTGATCGACGAAGAAAAAGAAAGTCGCGGCAATCGCCACCAGGATAATAACCATTATCGAGGTCTGCATAACTTCCTTGCGGGTCGGCCAGGTAACCTTTTTAATTTCCTGTTTTACCTGTCTGAAAAACTGAATCGGACTAATTTTTGCCATAGATCCTATCCATCTGAAAAATTGCAACAAAGCCAGCCCCGCCCGCGTCGTTAACCGGTCTTTTCAAAAAACATGTCGAAATTATACGGCAAAATGACGGGGATAGGCTGTCTGATTTACCGGAAACATAAACTATTAAACAAAAGATTGCAATACTTTTTTCTCAGGGTTCCAATTTTGGTTAAAAAAGGATGTCTGGCAAACGCCCATATGCATTACCGCCTCTGCCCGCCAGATTTTTCTTGACTTTGAGCAAACTCTAAGGCTTAAATTAATCACTGTCACACAACGGGAGAAAGTTTATGGGATACTCAATCGGCCAAGTTGCCAAAAAAACCGGCTTAAGCGTACATACGCTCCGATACTACGAAAAAGAAGGCCTGCTGCCTTTCGTCAGAAAAAACAGTTCCGGCCTGCGAGTCTTTTCCGATTCCGACCTCGGCTGGCTTGAACTCATCGAATGCCTGAAAGCCACCGGCCTGCACCTCAAAGGTATCAAACAGTACATCGACTGGTACATTGAAGGCGATTCAACTCTGCAACTGCGGCTGGATATGTTCAGACAGCAGAAAATCCGTATTGAAGAGCAAATGGCCGAACTGCAGAAACATATGAACAAGATTAACTACAAAATTGAACTTTACACCAAAGCCGTCGCCGCCGGCACGCTGCACCCGGAAAAGAAATCCGCCTGAGCCTTCGCTCTACATAAAAACGTATAAAACAGCTTCCTGCCCGGAAGCTGTTTTCTTATATAACATAAAAAACCGCCCTTTCGGACAGCTTTCTCTAATCGACAGGATAATATCGTACAAATACACAAACCTATTGACATATGGTGCAATCCACGGACTATTTTATTATTCCCTTCATCTGAAAATTATGTCACAATACACAAAAATTCAGGGAAGATTAAAATGACAAAACTTTATCACTACATCACAAAAGGCAACAATGCTCTGAAACAAGGGATTTTATCTTTTGCCAACAATCCCCAAGCCGATTTACATTACTATTACAAACGCACGGGCGGCGAAACAACCCACTCCGGAATTGTTAAATGGATGGAAAATTGTTTCGAAGGCCGCAGCCGCGCCATCCGCGGTTTTTCAGAGCCGATACAGTGGACCGAGAAAAGCATAAATATGTTCAAACCTTTTATTGCGAACGCTGACTTATTTTCTGTTGATTTGGAGACCTTACAAAAAGACGGACTAATTGAAGCAGTTTATGTCAGCCCGGCAATCCGACCGAATTTAGATAAAGATTTTCCGCAAGACGTTGATGAACGTTTAGTAAGATTAGCCTCAATTAACGATATTGATACTTCTCCGGTAGATTGGTCTGCCTGTGATGAAAAATTAGGCTTACGCTTTTCTGTCGTTCCGTATTATCTGATCATCATCAAAGGCGGCATCATCCCGCCCAAATATATTACATTAGAATCTTAACAATTCCCAAAGACAATAAGATTCTAACTTTATTAAGTGCTTGTAAAATAAAGGATTTCACTAAGGATGGTCCGTGTACCCAAAAATGAATTTATCAATGCAACCCCGCACGGACTCTGTTAAGCGCTTGATATATAATAAAAAAAGATGCTTTTCAGCGTCTTCGTCTTACATGGCAGGGGCAGTAAGACAATGCACGAACAAATTAACTGTAATATACTCCTATTACTGAAATAACCCCTAAAATGAGTGCGACAGTTTTTCTAATGGTAAATTTATCCATTTTAAAAATGACCGAGAGTATAAAGACTAAGAATATTCTCATTTGTTCTATAATCATGACAACAGTAGGAATATCATTTATAAAACTATATGTTTCCAAAACATAGTATACGCTTTCCAAAATTCCGATAACCACACTTAAGAACAATAAATTGTTCCACCATATTTTTGCTTTATATGATTGTTTCTCACTACCAGAAACACATTTATATGCAAAATATGGAAGCGCAACAGCGTAATAAGATAAATTGATTGCAATTTCATTTGCTCCCAAACTATCAGAAATTTTTATAAGATAAGGCGCTGTTACATAAAAAAGAACCGAACCCAATATCCAAATAAATCCTTGGCGTTTCATATTCTTTATACACGAATTTTCTTTTGTTGAACAGTCTATGCTAAATAGGGAAACAGAAAAGATAAACAAAGCAAACATCAACACAAAATAAAATGTAATTTTGATATACCCAATATAAGAATCAATAAAAAAAGTAAGAAATAAATTACTGCTTTCTATCAGGCCAATCAGCCCTAACGGCAAATATTCCAGGGCTTTTACAAAACAAATATATCCTAACAATATAAAAAACGCATGTATTAACAAATAGGGAACAGATGAATAAGTAACCATTATTTCAGTATGCAGTCCATATAATAACTGAAGAATAAAAGCAATAAATGTGGTATATAAAAGAACTTTATTATAATTAAATTTATTTACTGTATAATCTAAGACTGCGTCTGACAATGAATTTGAAATAGTGGCAATAACAGCAGTATTACGATAATTCATTGTAACCTCTTATTTTTTAAACGCTCTAATTCTTATAAGATGTATAAATAAAATATTAGTTAAATTTCAGGTAATTATTCCCTAAAACTAATGAGATTATATTTCTCATGCCAGGAGTAAAAAAGGATTTTGTTTGGGATGGTCCGTGTAACAAGCGGGAAATGGCTCTGATTGGAGCACCTCGCACAAACTCAATTAAGCTATTGATATATAAAGAAAAAAGACGCTTTTCAGCGTCTTCGTCTTACATGGCAGGGGCAGTAAGATTCGAACTCACGACACTCGGTTTTGGAGACCGATGCCAACACATGCTAATATGCTGTTTTTACTTTATATTTTATCGGCATTCTGACTTTAAAATTTTGCCATTCTGACTTTTGCTTTGCTGGCAAGAACAAAGAAAGAACAGTAATTACCTGCAAAGCTCCAATTCCTGCCTTAATTTATTCAGCCGACCTATCCACTCCCACGTGTTCGGAAATTCCGAACAGCTGGCCTTTTCCAACTCGGCAGCAACGGCCGAACCAGCTGTCGGCCACACCGGACAATAGTCAGAGTTTACCGTCGTACATGAGCTTAAGCAGCTCAGCGCGGCCAGCATTAGGCTTAGCATAAATTTCTGCCTTTTTTTGTGAAACATACTTCACAACCTCCACCTGCTCTTTTACAATCCGAACTTCGGCATGACTGCGGCCAAGCAAATAAGCTCCGCCAAGAGCAACAGCAAAAAGACCAATAAGAACCGCATATTTCACAGCAGCCCCCACGCCAGCCAGCCACCGAGATAAGCGCCGAATATATACTCGCCCCAATTCCATCCAGACTTTCCAATTGCATAGAGCTTTTCAAGCTTTCCACCCAACCAGTAACACAGGCCCATCGCAAGACCGGAAAGCATTAGCGGCAGGCTGCCAAAATACAAGCCCCACAAAAATGTAATAATCAGGCCGGTCAGCGTTACCCCGCAAAAGCCGAACAGTTTCGGATATTCATACAGCCAGACGGTTTTTCCCTTAAAGCTGATACGGCAGCTATACAGCAAATCGTCTATCAGCTCACACTCCCGGTACTGCACTAAGTTTGGGTTAAGTTTTCCGCCCTGCAGCAATCGACCGATGTACAAACCCCAGCCGTAGAGTTGATAACTTACATAGCATGCAACAAAACCAATGATGGCTTTCTCGAGGCTGTTTCCAAAATGGAAATACCCACAAATACCGAAAAACAACGCATACCAAATCTTATTCGCCGGAATATTTTTTTTCCACAGTCCGCCGCGAATACGCCACAACAGCGCCGAAATCGCGATAATGCAAAATGAAATCAGATAAATCATTGTTTCCATACTCCCTTTTCAATTAAACGGGCAATTCGTACCGCCCTTTCTCCAACATCTTTGGCATATTTTGAAGCCAGACATTCGGTTGCCGCCTGCGTGTAGTTACCGACACCCATATAACCCAGCATCTTCTTGAACTTCAAAAGTCCAGCAATGCCAAGATTAAAAGCCATATCCACCAGCGCATACTGCCGCTCGTCGTCCAACTGTTTCCAAAAAGGAATCCGGTCGGCACATTCGGCTTCAACGCGCTTAATATCGTTTCTGAGCAAAAAGAAAGCGGCGTTTTTGGTAATGCCGTGCTGCCAGTCGCCGCAGATTTTCTTTTCTTCAGCCGTCGGCGGATTGGTTTCCAAATTCCGGCCAACGCCGATAGTCAGATAGCCGGCCGGGCACCGATACGGCTGCAGCCTTATCCCCTCGTGCAGACAAAGCCTCTGCACCGCTTCGTTCAAATCAATCATCTTTTTTGCCTAAAATACGTTTGAAACAGCCGACCGGATTTCTGGCCGTCTGACACAGAAGATTTTCGCCGATAATATACAAACGCACCGCAAAAAGGCCACAGACGCCAGAAAGCCCGTATTTGACAGCTTCGGGGATGTTGAGGTATTCAGCCAGAAGACCGGACAGCATACTGACCAGAAATGTTATGGCCGTATCGCGGATGGTCTGTCTGATGGATATAAAAGGACGAATAAGCATGGTGATGACTCCGATAAAAAAAGCCCACCAAAAACAGCTGCGGAATACTTCCTTTGTTGAGTTTTCCAATTTTCCACTCCGAAAAAAGATTGAAACGGAGCAATTCTTAAAAAGGCCGGTAATAAAATTTTATGAGTTGACTCTCGGTTTGCGGCGTGATAGCCGTTTAAACGCACTTGTACGAGTGTATAGAGAGTATTCGAGTCTTCCGGAGGCTTGAAGCTTTAAGAACTGCAATTCTTAAGTCAGGGCGTTTTAGCCGCCCTGGCCTCTATCAAAATAATAGAAATGAAAAGCCCCGGTTTTCCGGGGCTTTTATCTTATCAAAATCAGCTTTGTTTTCGGTCAAACCATTGGTCTGACTTCTTTTTGGTATTAATTCGCCAGAGGTATTCAAATCGGCTCTGATAGCGTCTTACGGCATTTTTGTTTTTAATGAAGAAAATACAGTTTTCGCTGTTTTTGTCACTGGCCGAATTCGTCCAATTGTAAGAACCGCTGGAAGCAATTTTTTCGTCATAAACGGCAAATTTGTTATGCTCTATTTTAAACTTGCTGTGTACGCGGATATTTATGCCGTAATCGTACAGTTCCCGAACCTTGGAGCTGCGGTTTGAGGCTTGCAGACGGTCGGTTAAAATGCGGATGTTGACATTCCGGTCATGCGCTTTTTTAAGCGCCTCCACAATCGCATCGTTGTTTATGGCATAAACGGCCGCAGAAATGCTTTCTTCGCTCTGGTTTATCAATTTAACGATACTGTTCTCGCATTTGGACGATGGCGAAAAATATACCTGCAGGTCTTCAGCTTTGGCCTGAAAACCCAAAAAGCCCAAAAACAGGAAAAACCCTAAGTATTTTATCATCTGCTTATTCATGACAAAACTATATCAGGGCTTTATAAATTGTCAAATGATTACCCCACTAAAAATAGAAAAATTATTTTTATGCGATTAGGGTTCGTAACGAATATATTGAATTTTAAGCTCGCCATAATACCCATCGCCTCCGTTAATATTAAACTGATAACCTCCGCCGCCTCCGGCTCCGGGAGCAGTGGCGTTAGCATGCCCTTTACCTCCGCCGGAATTGGTCAAAACCGAATTGCCGCCGGAAACAAAATCACCAGAAGACGTCGCCTCCAATCCCTGATTTCCGTTTTGAGCGACTGTGAAAGAAATGATTTCCCAGTCATCAGAGGAATTAAAAGTATAGATTCCGGCATTGGCAACATGCTCTTTGTTTTCGCCGGCACCACCCTTGCCACCGCCAAGAGTCATTATGGAGCCAACAATGGTATCTGTTCCCGGATTGCCGTCATACGCCTCGGTACCGCCAACCCCGGTGCTTACAGAAACTGCGCCCAAGTCTCTCTTAACGTAGATATATCCTTCAAAACCTGCTCCCGAGCCGCCGCCTTGTCCGTTGCCGAAGTAACCATTTCTGCCACCGCCACCGCCGGCACCTTGTCCTCGAACATAATAAACACCTTTTTTAAAGATAACGGAAGCTGAAGCGCCGTTGTTTATATCGCAAAGCACCGTATCCGGTTCATAGGAGTTGTATTGGTAAACCAAAGTCGAACCCAGATAAGCGCGTTTAATCATGGTCGAGCCTAGAAACAGACCCGGCGACGAGGTGTCTCGGATTTTTTTATTTCCAAAATAAAGGGACATTATGACTCCGCAATACAATATAAAACATTGCTTTCCGCATTAGCCGGAACGGCGCTGACTAATTGAATTTTATTATTTATAATCTTTATTATACGGGCGACGTCCGTCTGAGTGGCCAGCGTATAGGGCTGATATAAAGTCAAATCAGCCGCAGTGCTGCCCGAAACTTCATATTCGCCGACAATGGCACAGGAAATTTTTTCATAAGCTGAACCGGTATCTGAAAAGAAAAACGCGTTTTTAAGCTCGTCAAAGACAAGATATTTTTTTCCCGAAGTCGGAGTCGGATAGGTCCCGTTGAAAAAGTTCTCCTGCGCCAGAGAAGAAAGGCTTCCGTCCGTGGCAAGAATAAACCAGCTTCCTTCCGAAGACGTGTCAAGCGTCGTTTCCGTCCCCGAAGGCAACGTAACCGAAAGGCTCTGCGGCACGCCTTTCGAATCGCGTTCGTCCGGGATGGTGCAGATAATTTCTGCCGTAAGGGACAGCTCATTTCCGCTTAAAGAAGCCCAAACAGAGGCGCCGACAGACATCAGACAGTTGTTGACCCGGTCTTTGTTAATATAATTCTGAGCGACAAACTCATCCGACGCAATGACATCATTCCATGAGCCTTCGGGACCAATGACCGAGGGTGTTGTTATAAAGTTATCCGTATTGTCATCTTTGAGCGATACGAGCAGGCGAACCTTATTCTCGGCGTCGGTATACCACAGTTTGGCGCCGGACGGATAACCGCCGATGGCGGCGGAAACTGATTCGCTGAAGGTATAAAGGCTGCCGGTTTGAGAATAGAACGAATGCGAGGTAGTGATATAACCAAGGCCGTTGAAATCTTTTCTGTCCGGCGGAATGCCGCCGTCTTCCGGTTCTTCCTGCGTAATAGGCGGGAAACCCAGGCTTTGGCTGGCATAGCCGCTTGACGGCGTATTTGTCGCCGGAATATTGTTTTTATCGCCGTTGACGGCAAAGGGCATTTCCAACACTGCCGGATCAATAACATCTGAAGATTTCATTTTTTTTAATTCCCACTGATATCTTTACGGTTCCAAAAGGTTCCGTGGTTAAAGGTCGACAAATTCTGCCCCCGAAAACCGAAAACGGTCTTCGGAGGAATTACGTTGATTTGATAACCGACACCTGCCGGCCGCGGCAGAACTTTGGTGTTAAGCAAAACAACCTGCTCGCTTTCCGTCGGCCTGAACTCAAGAACATAGCGAATTGTCATGTCCTGATTGTCGATGACATAGGCACGGCCGCGCGCGGAAAACAGCAGATGCAAATACGAATTGATTTCGGGAACGGAACCGTTCATGCTTAAATAAAGAAGGCGCCCCTTAAGCAAAAGCCGGTATTGTTCCGTATCCAGCGAATAAGGCTGGCCGTTGACGGTATAAGTACGCTCGACCCGGAGCAGCTTGCCCCACACGGTCAGACCGAAATCGTTGGCCGTATTTATGTTGAAGACGTTATTCAGCCAATCGGTCCAGAATTCGGTATTGTTCCGATTGTACCAGTCCTGCTTTTGCTGAATGAGTTTCTGCAGGCGCGGCGCATTGTCATACTGCCAGATAAGCGCCTGAAGCAAATCCACCGCATAATCGGGATTGAATATCTTCATCAGTTGATTACCACCGTAATGTTTGAAGCCGTGATGACGGCAATCTGATTAACCTTTATCGGAATGACCGCCGTTGAAAGCGGCTGTTCGTGAACAGCGATTTCAACCTGCTGCACGGAAATTGACGACAACGAACAGCTCAATGCGCCCGCAATTTCAAACGGCGAAACACTGACATTGACTTTCAGCCCCTGAACGGTCGAAATGCCGCCGGAAGCATAAGACAGAATCGTGTCGATAATCGCCTGCTGCAAATCGGCTTCCGCCGCCGATTCCTGATTAACCGTTACCTTGACGTCAATTAGAACCTGTTCGGGACGGTCAAACTTAACTGCATAAGAATTGCCGTAAACCGGGTCTTTTACGTTAACCGTCGTATTGCCGGTATAGCCGCAGCCTGCCGACTTGACCGAAAACAACGCTTCGGCAACATCTTCGTCCGTTCCGCCTTCAACACAGCTGTAAAGCGAATGCGGCTGAATCTGCACGCCGTCAATCGTGACAACTTCATTCGTGTAATTGTCATAGACATAGCTGCTGTTCAGATTCTCAACCTTGCTCAAGGCGGAAGAATAATCTTCCAACAGCGACTTTCCGGTAAAAATGCCCTCGGGAAAGCGTGCCTTAAAGCTTTCGTCGCTTTCCTGCGGCGTGCCGAGAACGGCCGGTGCCTCGTTGGTAATGGTTTCCCAGCCGAAAGTACCATCGATGATTTTATTCAGTTCGCCGATGGCACAGGCAATTTCGCCTTTCTCCTGACTTAAAAACGTTGCCTGAATTGCGCCGCTCTCCGGGATGGTCACCTGATTTTCAAGGTAAAAAATAACTCCCTTCGCCGTACTGGCTTGGGAGTTTGCCGGGATGACCGTGCCGCTGACGCCGGTTATCGTCGCCAGCACGCTGCTCGAGGTCGCCCCCTCTCGGTACAGACCGAACATGGCTCCAAGCGCATCCAACGCTTTGCCATAGGCCAGATTGATGTTAAACATGTTGGCCGTTAACGAATTGGTACGCACGACATTGGCACGAGCCGCAGTTTCGGCCGTTATCAGACGACCTTGCGGCGTTCCGGCCGTTGTATTCATGTCCGAACCGAGAGCTTCCTGATACTCAGCCGTTACGTCATTTTTCAAATCGGAAGTGTCCGGGACAATAACCCCGGTGTTGACAATATAATTGTAAATATCAGCCATTGAGAGTCATGTCTCCGTAAGTAGTCTGAATTTCGGCCGTATATGAAAGTGTTCCGTTATTAACGGAATATTCAAAGCTTTTAACCAGCGTTACACCTTCAACACCTTGAAGAGCCTGGACAACTGCGTTTTGAAACAGTTCGATATTGGGCGGGTCGGTAAATACCGTCGAGAAATAAGGAATTCCGCCATCCACATCATAAATAAGCTCGCCGTAGGTCGTCAGAACCGTATTGCGGCAAACCTGCGCAACGGCGTCAAGGTCGGTAACCGTGGCAAGATTACCGAATTCGTCCAGATAAATGTCGTTGTTTTCGTCAGTCGCAATTGAAAGCATCAGGCTATTCCCGTTATTATGCCGTCCTGAACGGTTATGTTTTTATTGTCCATTGAAACAAAGGAACCGCTTGCTCCATTTTTGGCATGCAGCGTTCCGGCCGTTGCCGAATCTGTCACGTTCAGCGTTTTCTGCATCGCTACTGCGTCCGTAAACGCCGTATTGCCGGAAACGTTAACCGCCGCAGCCGAAAGATTGATATTGCCTGCGGCGGTTTGATTTATGTTTCCGGCCGAAGCATTCTGATTCAGACCGGTCAGAACAATTTTGTTGTCGCCGTCCAAATTGGATATGACCAGCCCGTCTTTATCCGCCTCGGTTATGGTAAACTTTTTAATTTTGTCGGGAATAAACACTGAATCGACAAACTTATGTTTGTGATAGGTATTCGGCGCCGTTTCCTCCAAATTCTGCTTAAAAATAGAGATGTCTCTGTCACTGGCAACCAACCATCCCGTGTCGCCCTTCCTGACCGGAAAACTGATGAAAAAACCGCCACCGGACAAAGTTAAGACCGGAATGCTGAAAAGCCTGTCTCTGGGTATCTTCTGCCCGGAAGATGCCACGGCGCTGATAGCCGGCTGAATAACAGCCGAATTGGTCGAACGGTCATAACTTTCGACAATTGCCGGCAGACAACATTCCAAATTCATGTTTAACAGGTCTTCAAAATAGTTGAGAAGCCCGTCTAGGTTGCCGATATCGGCCGGATTAAAACCCGGGATGTCATGAACTTCACTCATATTCTTCTTGCTTCAATTGACGTGTAAAAAGATTCTTCGCGCAGGCTTCCTTCATGGGCCAGTTTGTAGACCCAATAGAAACCGTTTGCGGCAGGGATGCGTTTGCTTTCAAGCTTGACATAGCTTCCGCAGACAACCGTCGGGTCAAGCAGCATCTTGGCCGAGAGGCCTAGCGCATTTGGCTGCGGCATATCAATAAGGCCACTGTCTTCCGACAATACCTTGGCTGACGAGGCAACCCTCTCGGCCTTATTGATGTTGTCGACAACCTTAAGTTTGCCGTCTTCCTCAAAGGCAATGAAGTTGCCCATACGGTTAAATTCGTCAATGAGCTTGGTCCCGCCGCCGATATAGTTAAAGGAACCAATTGTCTTTTCGCTGCTGGCGCGCCAGTCAAGTTCCAGCCCCAGCGTGTTGGCAATGTTCAGCGCCAGCTGTTTAACCGAAGTAGGGCTGTCGATAGATTTGGTTAAAAGCGTCTGATTGTTGTAATAGCCGCTGATGGCCTGGCATTTCAACCAGACATCCGGCGGCATGGTCGGCAAAGCTTCGGAAATGTCGCCGTCAAAAAGCAAAGCAACATCCTGACCTTCGTACCCCGCAGAAATACGTATGCGTTTCCGCTGCTGAACAGCCAGAGCATAGCTGGTATAGGTTGTCAGGTATTCGACGTCTTCGCGGGCAAGGTTGGCAATATCTATATTGGCTTTGTTCATGACCGCGCCCATATATTTTTCAATCCGAAATTTGCAGCTTATGTTCTCAAAACGCTTTAATCCGCCGCGAACGGCAAATTCGGTGGTTATTATTCTTTTTTGCATTGAACAAATCCATGCTTATGCAGACGCCGCTGCAGACATCTCTTCCGTTGTATAAAACAAAAGCTGACAGGTGCTGCCGAAATTTTCCCAGTTCGGATATTCCTCATTTTCAGTTTTGAAAATAAAGTTACCGCCGTTCAGCATGTACGGATAAGGCAAAATGAACTGATTGGGAAAGCAGCGCTCGCCGTCAGTTACCTTGCTGCCGTTGACCGAGAGGGAAAACTCCATAATGTTTTCGACAAGCCGGAGCGTTATCTCATAGGAAATGTCGTTAATGACAACGGTCAGGCTTTGGTTAGGCGTAGAAATTATTGGTATTTGATAGCCCATTGTAAAATTCCCAAATCTTGACAGTAACGTCGTTTGTCGGTATAAAAGAAAAGTCCGTTGCTGGAACAACGGACAATTTCTTAAACCTAGAAAGGGGTTAACCTAACTTAACTCATTTCATACGGTTAAGATAACCTATTTGACACTAAAAGTCAATAGGGAAAGGTTTTCCCCTTTCACATTGTGAAAGGAAAGATAATGATAATAAAGCTTATTATTGTTATTCGGAAAATTCGAATTTATCTGTCGGTTAAACGATAGACAAGGCAAAGCCCTCAACAGGGGGCTTTGTTCTTTATGAGCATTTTATCCGTTAAATGTTAATTCCCAACGGTTTTCCCGCAGCTCGAAAACCCTGAAGAAGCAATGACGACTGTTGCGGCTGTTTTTCGCCGGAGCTGACCGTGCTCGCATCCTGCTTGTGCCTGACTTTTGACACCGGTAACGGTACATACTGGCTGACGGCGACAAGTATCTGTTTGAAAGAAAGCTCATAAACGATATGGTCAAGCGTGTCGGCAGAAACCCTAATTGGTTTGGCAACCAAAATCATCGGCTCAAAAACCTCGCTGCGGATTTTAATTTTTACCTCCCGGCTCTGCTTATAAAGGTTTTGAATCTCATTCAACGCCCGGTTATACAGAAAAGGAAGATTCGGCATCCAACAGCGCAACGTAATTTGATTTGGGTTAAAAACGATATGGTCAGTCACTACCGCGCCATTTTCTATCGGATGGTCCATGGTTCTTGCATCGTCTTGGGCATCGGCATCTATAAGCGTCGTATCTTTAAGTATCTCCTTGTTGTTTTCATAAATGCTGACCGCTTTGTCCGAAATTATCAGACCGCCGAGCGTCAGACCGGTTCCGATTGAAAATGACGGCGTAACCATTATGAAATCCTCGAAGTTGCATGAGCTTTTGCCGTCGACATGAACAACTCCCGCATCTGCGTGTTCAAATCAGTGGCGATACCCGCCGCATCAGTTGCCTGGGTATTGATTGTTATATTATCTATCTTCACACTCTGGTCCTGATTGGAATAACTGGCCGATACGCTTCCCTGCGGAACAGCGGCAAGGGGAGTTTGCGTCAGCTCAAATTTTCGCTTCGCATCTGCCATATCAAAAATTTCTTGCTTAACCTTTGGGTCTGCATCCGTTCCTTCAGATTCTTTGCCGCCAAACAGGCCTTTAACCAATTTGCCTATTTTCGTATCCGCCAACCAGTCAAAAACCGCCTGAAAACCTTCTTTGATAAAATCCCATAAGGCGCCAAATACGACCTTGACGGCTTCAATAAACGTTCCGATTAACGATTCATTTCCCTGCCAAAAATTAATAATATCATCAATCAACAGACCGATGGCCGCAGCAACGGCAGTAATCAAACCGACAGCAATTAAGAACGGAGCAAAAGCCAATCCGGCCTTAATAGCCATAACACCCAAAGCTGCCGACACAGTCCCTAAAAACCCAAGAATAAAGCCGCTGTGTTCGCTAAAAAGCTGCAGGGCGTTGCTTATTTTATCGCCCAGCCAAGTAAAAGCCGGAAGCAGGGAACGGGCGACAATGCCGAAAATCTGTGACAGACCAAGCTTGATGTCACGCATGGTTCGCTGAAACTGGCGGCTGTTCTCAATGTCTTCCTTGCTGAACAGGGAATATTTTGCACCGCGTTCAAGCTCTTTCTGCACGTTGGCAACCCCGGTTTGCAGCAGGCGGATGGTTCCCTCGTCGAGTCCCAGCCGCTGGCCGAGGTCAAGCTGTTGCATGCTGTCAAGGGATTCGAAACGCTCCGCAACATTCATCAACAGTTCTTCGGCCGTAGCCAGTCCGTTTTCGCCATAAAGATTGATGCCGTAGGTTATGGCTGCCTCTTCGACGCTGCCTCCGCCTCTGCCTAACCTCATGTTCTGGAGGTTAGCGTTCAATCCCTGCATGGAACCGGCGATTCCTTCTGCTGAACCGCCGTAGTTCTCTGCGGCAATCGCCAGCGCCTGAAACTTTTCGACCGCCATGCCGGTATTCTGCGCCAGATAGGACATTTCCTCCGCCTGTGAAGCAAAGCTGAGCGTACGGTTTAATAGCGCTGCCAATCCGGCAATCGGCGCCAAGGTCTTAATAATTTGTGTTGATAGTTTTTTAAACGAGTCTGCCGATTTGTCCGCAGCCTTACCTGTCTTTTCAGTCGCCTGGGCAGATTTTTCCGCAGCTGATTCGGTTTGCTTGGTATCAGAGCGGACTTTATCTGCTCCCTTCGTTTCAAACAGGATGGAATAAGTGGCAATCAAACTCATTTAACTTCTCGCTTTGGCTTTTTTAAGTGCGTCCTGAGAAATCAGCCATTCATTGTATTTGGGAACAATATCGGCTTCCCAGAGCATGAACGCGTCTTCCAGCGTATAGACGGTTCGCAGTTCGTTTAAGGTTGCTTTTCCCGAAGCGACGATTTGCCCAATGAAACTGTCAACATTTCGGTAATCTTCTGTTCGGCAAGATGCGCAAGCTTTTCGAAGAAACTTAAGCTCTTGCCATCTGCTAAAAAAGAGCAGTTATGCTGCAGCATCTCCCATTCAAGCCTGGCCAGAACTTCCCAGTCCGGCACGTGATTGTTGATGAGGTCAATCGTTGTCAGGCGGATGCTTCTCTCCGGCAAAACGACTTCGACATAGGACATCAGCTTAATCATTATTTCTTCGCTGACCTTATAGTCGCCCAGCTTCGGCATGTTGCTGATCGGATATTTGGCGACAATCTCCCGGCCGACTGTCGCCGGAAACTTTGAAATCCGGTAAATTTTACCGTTGATTTCAATTTCTTTCGGCTGTAAAAGCTCCATGTTTTTTTCCTTTACAGTTTGTTTTCAAAAACAAAACGATAGGTTTTGCTTTTATAACGGCCGGCCGAAGCAACCGACGTCAGCGGCAAGGCCGCGACCAGACGTCCTGAAGTCAGCGTTTTGCGAGTGCCGTCGGGATAACTTACTGTCATCGTGATAAGGTCTTTGGTTGTCAGCTTACCTTTGGCCGGACGGTTGGCATCGGCCAGCAGATCAAGGTTCTTTGCCTGCTCAGTCTCGGGAATCATGCTGATAGTAACTTCAATCGGCTTCGGCGTGTTCCAGATAACCATGTCGCCGTTTACGCCCATTCCCCAGTCTGCGGTTTGCAGTTCCGGCGTGTCAAGCGGGTCTGTATCGTCAGCAAAGGCGTTGAGCGTCAGCCCGGCAGGAAAAGTCGGCACGGCAATAAGCGTGATTTCTATGCCGGTTCCTGAAATATCTTCCATGTTTTTTCTCCTAGATTAATGTGTGGGTGCCTTCGATTTTTCTGATTGAATCTCCTTTGGAATAAACCAGAAGATATTCGATTTTATATTCTTCGCTGCCGTTGACCGTTTCGGACGTTACTTCAACGTCTATCCAATAGCCGTTCATATAGATTTCGCGCCAGGCTTCCGAATCTCCGGTTATCTGAGAAATATAGGCTTTCTTGGTGGCATTCAGCTCCTTGCCGACCGAAATGACGCCGTTGTTAAGCGCTTCGTCCAAAACGCTTTGAATTGACGTCCGGGCAATGCCGGTGCCGGTCGAATTGGCCGGAAGCTGCGGCAAAGCCAGAAGCAGGCTCAGAAAATTGGAGGCCGCGGCGTCTTTTAGCCAGATTTCATTGACATAAACACCCATGTCGGTAACTTCGCCCTGCAAGGTTCCGCGCTGATAAAAAGCAATCTGATTGCCGGCCTGCTGCGTGGCGCCGTTGTAGTTGATGCCGAGCGCGTCCAGCGTATCGCTCAGCTGGTCGGTTGACACTGAAACCGGAATATTGGCAAACTGATGATACATGAAGTTAATGACGCCGTTTGCCCTGTCCCAGTCAATGGAAGCAGTCAGAATCATCGGCATCAGCCACGCATAACCATTAAAGGCGTCATAGTTCAGGGCAACGCCGGAATAACCGGACACCGCAGCCTGAACCGCCGTATAATCGTCGCCGGTAACGTTGACGCTGTACATAAACTGGTTGTTCTGGCCGTTGGTCCAGGCTGCGGCTTCTTCAATCTGTTCGGCATCGAGCGCTTGCAGAAAGCCGAAAGAGGCGAAATTGTTCGACAGCTCGACCGCGGCATCAAGGGTTTCAGTCAGCGTAGCCGCCGCCGTCCCGTTGGATACGATACCGCCGCTGGCAGTGTTCCAACCCAGCAGGCCGGAAACATCGGAACCGCTGTCGGGAGCCGAGGCATTCAGAATAACCGCTTCGCCAATCTGGCCGCCGGTAAGGACAAAAGCAGAATTATCCGCGTCAAAAGTGACGGTTGCTCCTGTCCAGAGTTCGCCCCCGGCTGAGTTTTTCTGCACACCGGCCTGAACGGCGGCGGCAACCGCAGCGTAATTTTCAACAGAGCTGAAGTCCAGACCGGAAACCGTATAAGCCGTGCCGCCCATATTGAGCACCAAACCACCGTCCGAAACCGCCTTAAAAGCGGCAATCGCCGGCAAAGACTGCGTGGAACGGATATAGGGAGCGGAGCCGCTCGGAGCATAACGCTGAAAGGCTATCTTCTTCGGCGCGCTGCTGTATTTGTTAACATAACCAAGATAGACGGAAGCGGCTTCATATTCGGCCGAAGTATAGCCGAAATACTCGCCGACGTTCTTTTCCTCCTCGAACTCAAGCCGGGTTCCGGTGGGAATAAGCCCGTTATTCGAGAAAATCAGGCCGATAAGCTCCTTGCGGGACGCAAGCGTGCGGCCGCCCACCCCGGAAGTTATGGCGACATATTTGGATTGACGAATTGCCATGGATTAAACTCCTGTAATTTTTGGAATAAGTTGGTTGGTTCCGGGAATTTCCTCGGAATAGCTTTGGTTAACGATTAATGAAAATTCAAAATAAGGATTCCGCTCATAAGTATCGGAATCGTCTATGAAGAAAGGTTCTTCCAGCCGGCCGACGCGATAGGTGTTATATCCAAGAGCACGGATGGCAGACAAACCATCGCGGCTCATGAACCAGCTGATGAGCGCGTTCAGCGCGTCTGAAGACGTAAAATCGTCAACAACGGCGGGAATTCTTTTTTTCAGGGCGCTGATTTGAAAGCGAATTTCCTGTATGAACTTTTCGGTGCGCATAAGACGGCCGTCAACAACTTCATTTTTGGAATACTGCCAGCCGATGCGCGGGGCATTGAGTTTCGCCATGAAAACTGTCGGCTGCAAAGTGGTTATTTTGACCGGCTGCTGCAGCTGCCTTATCTGCCAGCCTTCAATGCCGAATTTGGCAAGCCCCAGCGTAATAAGCTTTCTCAAATCTGCCCAGATTTGGTTTTCGGTTTTAATCATCGTTCTCGCTTGTCTTCAACGACCAGAACACCGTTCCAGCCGTTGTAGTTGATCCACGGCACGGTTTTGACAACGCTCCATGTCAGCCCATAAAACTCCAGCCGGTCGGGGACTTCCTGTTCCTCTATGCCTTTCATGTTGACCGACGCGTAAACCAGCCGGTAGTTTTTCTGAAAATCGAGGCCGAGCTGCGGATAAATGTTAAGTTCAACGCCCTGAATAGAGCCTTCCAATTCCACCGGAGCGGCAAACTGGGGAACATTCAATCCGATTTCGTTTTCCGCGGTGCCGGTAAACCGGTAATACAGAAACCTCTCCGGCGGAATAACGCCGAAGGCAATTTGTAAAAGGTTTTCATTCAGCAGGTTCATTTAAGCTCCGCCTGGTAATCTACGGTTTCAAGCAAATGGCCGCTGCCAATCAGCGGCTTGGTCAGAGAACCGGTTGTCTTGGTATCGGCATAACCGCTTCTTTTGCGACGAACGGTCGATGCTTTAAGCGGGGGCGTGTTGACCTTGGCAATCGCCTTTTTGATATTGCCGGCCATAATCGCGCCAATCATCTCGGCCGCCTGTTTTTCTGTTATCTCTCCGCTTAAAATACGGCGGCTGATTAGTTCCAATTGACCGATTAACTCTTCTTTGTTGTCTTCGACCGACGGTTTCATAAACGGACGCGGCGGAATAACAATCGTATGCGGCCGTGTTATGCCAACCGGATTCGGCGTGCCTTTTTCAACAAAGACAACTTCTCCGTTTTTGCCGAATTTATAAGGCGTGCCGCCGGGATGGCTAATCGTTGCCCCGCCGTCCTGAACGGCGGCAATCCCGGCAACCGGCTTATTATCGTCATATTTGGCATTTTCAAACCATCCGGCTTTGACGGAAAAGCCTCTTAACTTTTTCAACAAATCAGCCGCATCTGTTGAATGATGAGTGACTTTTATCGGCATTATAAAACTCTTTGAAATGACCCGCCGACATAAAATCCGGGAGCAGCTCTGACCTCAAGCAGCGCCAGCAGAGAACTGCCATAGCTTGAAATATTGAACCACCACTGCGCTTGCGTATTCATCGGCGGCATTGATAAAGTAACGCTGACCTTATCAATGGAAGCTCCTGATGTAACCGTTACCTGCGTCTTGCCCTGCGCCAGCATATCTTTCAGCGTTTGCAGGTGCGCCATCAGCAGATAGATTGCACGTTTACGGCATTTTCCCTGCAACACCCCGTAATTTTTCAGGGATATGTAGCAGCTTGCCAGGTCCAGCGTATCTTCCAGCACGGCATCGGAATATTTTTCCGGGTCGGCAAACGCCGGATAGAGGACGCGAAATTCAGCGACGGTAACGGTTACATAGGTAGAGCTCATTTTTACCTTGCCTTGGTTTTTGGCGCTTCTTTGCCCTGTGCCTTGTAATCATCGGGCGTTTTAGGAGCGGAAGCGTCTTTTTTGGACAGTTCCTTAACATTTTCGGCACGGCTTTCGGTAGCACAGACTTTGACAAAGCCGTTGGCTTCGTGCATTTTGAATACCGGGTGCTCTTTTAACAAAGCCAACTCTTCGTTGCTGACTCTGGTAACGGCGCCGTCTTTGGTAATGAAATGCCTGTCGGCCACGTTAGCCTTGCCGGAAACGAGGATTGACTTGCGGACTTCGTTGCTGCCGGTCGGCGTCTTGCCGTAGAAGCAGTAGTTGACGTCCGTTGACATCGTACTTGCGATATAGGGCATGTGCGCCTCCTTAAATACCGGTTACGCGAACGACGCCGATTGGCTGTTTGAAGAAGATGCCGGCGGTCGCATTAGAGTAGTCTTCAATGAAGCCTTTGGCTTTCTTCTCAATGCCCAGCATGCGGAAAACGTCCTGAACATACTGGTCAACCACCTTTTTGCCGTTGATGCGTTCGGCAAAGGCATACATGACGTTAGCGCCGCCGTTGGCACCGTTCAGCTGAATGGCGCTTTCAATCCGCAGATTCGGATAAGTCTTCGACAGCCATTCGCGAATGGACATCGAACCGAGTGCATTCGGAATATCCAGATACTGGACGACATCGGTACCGAGAGCGGCAACCCAGGCGTCACGATTCGGATTGAAACGGTTGCCGGTCTGCGTGCGAAGCTTCTGCGCTACCGTACGGAAATCGGCAAGAATTTCGTCAAAAGTCTTGCTTTCCCATGTGGTCTGACCGGAAGTGCCCTGTGCTGCCGTTTCATAAGCCGGCAGATTCGGGTCATTCAGGAAGCCATACGTACGGTTAGAACCATCGTTGTATCCGTAAAAACCGATATTGTTCATTTCGATTGCCAGCGATTCGGCTGCCGCCGTGCGTTTCTCGTTTGCCGAAGACAGGCGCATTTTTCCAGCCCGTTCTTCTTCCAGAACGCCGACCTCAACGCCTTCCTCAAAACGAACGATGTTACGTCTTTCAAAATTCGGGTTCCAGGAGGACAGCGGAATATTCGTATCATCGCCGTATGGACGGGCCTGACCGGTACGTTCCAGAATAGTCTGGACGATTTCTTCGTCTGCCCAGGTTCCGGCAATCGTACGGCCGACAATGTTGTCAATATCGCGGGCCGCGGTTACGACTTCGACAACCTCGGGAAGCCAATACTGCAGAAGCTGAATCGGGGTGGAAACGCTTGGAGTCGTAATCATGGCAACATTCGGCAGAGCCGCATCAAAGCCGTAAGCTCTGAAATATTCTTTCATGTCCTGAACGGCTTTAGCGGTATATCCCACGCCAAGCATATCCAGCGTTTTTTCGGTGGTGTCGCTGTCCATTGAGTACGAGCGAACCTTTTCCGCCGGGATAGCCAGGCGGATTTCAGAATTACTCATTTATGTTTCTCCTAGTTGGTAAGCTCTAAAACAGCGGTTTCGCCGGCTGCGGCGCTGCGCAGAATGAATTTAGAGTTGGGAATTTTTGTCGAACCTTCGGGAGCGCTGCCGCTGGCTTCAATGCCCGAAATTTCGCCGGTGACATTATTGTAAACGGCGGCATCGTCCGGGGAAACGGCATTGGCAACGGCAACAAGAACATGTCCCATGGTTGCCAGCTGTCCGATGGTTCCGTCCGGCAGCGTCATGGTTGCCGTAAAGTTAAGATAGTTGGCATACTGTTTCGGACCGACCAGAATACCGCGAAAAGCGCCCTCGCCGCCGATGATTGCTTCATTGTCGGCAGAACCGGCTGTGAAGACGCGGGCAACTGTCGGCAGAACCGAGCTGAGTGCACCGCCTTCAAGCGTGCTGCCAGAAGCGGTCATGGCCGAACCGGTAGCGGCCAGCGCAACGCTGTTCCCCGCAGTACCGGCGGATTTGGCGGTAACCGTTACCTCGGCACCGGAAGCAGCGGCAGAGGCCGAAGCGTTCGGGGTAGTCGTGCCGGCATAGTAATCGGTGCCGGAGGCGCCGGTACCGTTAAGCACCTTAACCAAAGTGGCAATAGAATCAGACTGCGAAGCGCCTAGTTTAATATCATTTGCCGCGGCCATTTCATTTTTAAATTTATAGGTCGTCGCCCCTACGGTAACGGTGTCGCCGTCAGCGGGATTGCCGGAAAAGCTGAGAGTTCCTTTTGCGGAAACCTCGCCTTCGGCCGAGCGCAGAACATAAGGTGCCACGCGGCGCGGGGAATCGTCATAGAACTCGCCCGGAACGCCGATGGCCTGCGCAATATTTACAGTTTTCTGTACCATGTTATTTTCCTTCCATATATTTCGAGATTGCTTTGTCCGGGCCGGAATTTGACGCGACCGAACTGTCCAGGCTGAAACCGACTTCCGAAACTCTGGATGCTTTCAGATAGCCTTTGAGAACAGCGATTTCTTCGCCTCTGGCCGCACCGAGGTCAAGCCTGTCGCAGGCATAGCGGGCGACTTCCTTCTCGGTCATCAGCGAACAGTCAAAAGTTCCGATGTTGGTTTTTTCCTGAATTTTTTTGTAGAGTTTGTCACGTTTGGCAAGCTCGGCAAAGACGGCTTTCGGCATTGCGTCCATCGATTCTTTCAGTTCTTTGATTTCAGACTTCTTCTCTTCATCGTCGTCTTCATCCGAAGCGCAGGATTCCGGCTCTTCGTCTTTGCCTTCTTCTTTTGGCTCCTCGTCATCGCCCGAACGCTCGGAATCGTTATAGCTGATTTTCTCGGCAATGCCGGCCGCCTCGCGGATTTGCTCTTCAGAGCCGCCCGCTTCTTTGACAATCGCCATAATCTGGCGAATGCCCTCGCGTTTGTCTACATCATCATCGTTGGCCGTGCCGCTTTCTGAGCGGTTGTAACTCATTTCTTCAAGTTTTTTGGCGATGGTTTCTTCTTTTTCCTGCTCGCCGCCTTCAAAGTCTTCATTCGGTTTAGCCGCAATAGCCATGACTTCCCGAATAAGTTCTCTTTTGTCCACGTCTTCGTCAAATGCCCGACGATTGCCGCGTTTTGCACTTTTTACCATGCTGTTAATCTCCTTCATTGAATCCATTGTGATTTTTCTGTCCATTACCCGGACATCAGAGCCCATGCGCCCTTCTTCCACCAAGGCAATGTGGTTGCCTCGGATATTTCTTTGAACGGCGTCGTAATGCTGGCCGTCAAAGGTCCCGGGGGTCAGCTCGTAATCGCAGAAATACCCCATGGACAATTCTTTCTTTCCGGCTTCGATTTCGTCTTTCAAAGTCTCGGAATAAATCTTCAAATCGCCGTACAGCTTGCCGTCTTTGCCGTAAACGTCACTGCCGGACGTGCCGTGTACGCCTTTTTCCTCCGCCGGCATCATTCCCGGCTCAGTGCCGAGCATGGTGTGGTCATCAACAATCGGCAACAGCTTGAAGCTGTTTATTGTTTCCTCAGATAAAAGCTCCTCCGCCGGGCGGTAAACCTGATAAATCTTATCCGGCTCCAGCTCAGAGCTGATTTGCTTACCCAGATAAGGAAAAACCCCCACTTTGGAGAGGGGGTTGTCCTTGATATACCAGAAATCGTTATGGTCTACTTGTTTCATTTCTCTTCATCTTCAAATTTTAACACCGGGCGCATTGTGCAATGGCAGTTCGGCAAATCGCCGGGAAAGCCTCGGGTGCCGGTGCTCGGGTCGATAACCGGAGGTTCGTCGATGCGGAAAATGCCGTGGTTCAGCCCGGACGGATGTTCGCGCATATGGTAGCTGCGCGGCTGCTGTGATCCACCGGAATGTATCCATTCAAAATGAGTAAATCCCAGCGTTTTGGCGCGCCGCAGGCTTAAAGCCTCATAGGTTTTGTGCGTCTGGTCACGGGCAATATTCTTCGCCCGACGGTGCGTGACGCCCTCATAATGCTCCAGATGCTTGGTAATGCTCTCAACGCCCTGCCCGCCCAGAATAGCGCGCGAAACGACCCCAGTTATCTCCTTAAAATACTGGTTCGGGATACTCTTAATCAGGTTGACGTTTTCAAAAATCGCCGCTTTGGCCGCTTCGTCTTCCTCCGGCGTGAGCTTCTTCCGGGCTTTAAGCTCCGGCGATATCTGCTTTACCGCAGCGTTCAAAGCCACCCAGGAATAGGCAATCAGCTTTGTCAACAGCTTTTTAGACAGCTCCTTTGACTTTTCGGCAAACTTGTCGCCGTATTTCTTTTGCAGATAGTTGAGCTTAATCCGCATCTGCGAGGAAATGCTGTCGTCCTCGGCAAATTTTATCTGGTTGTCTTCCTTGGCGTAAAGTTTCTTCAGCTCGCGGGCACATTCACGGGTCATCGCCCGGCTCAGTTTCTCCAGCTCTCCCATATACCAGGATTCTATCCCGGCATTGGCATTGAGCTTGCCGCCGCGTATGATTTGAGGCTTTGCCATAGAACTTTTTGCTTGCTTTTTATTGAGATTCAAGATATTATATTGATATTAAGATGATGCTTTGACATACAGAAATTTTCGCCTCAGCTGTATCTTTGAATAGCAGGTTCGGCGGCTGCTCTAAGCATCATCTTTTTTTATGGCTTTCTTCTTTTAAATGCTGTAAGCAGAAAAGTAATTTTTCCGTTTTTAACTTCAGGTTCTATAACAGCCATCTTCTTATTATAGAAGATTTCATAACGCCCTTTCTCGTTTGTTCGGACAAATTCTCCTTTTTCTACTACGTCGGTTAAATCTTTCACAAAAGCCGAAATGTCGATATTATCATCATTGCGCCTTTTTAGAATGTGAGATAACCCCCTTTTTTCATCTCCCCAAAACAAGGCAATATCGCCGACATCTTCACGATGAAAAGCAGATTTAACAAAACCTTTCTTTTTTTCCATAAGAGCCTGAATAGCTTCCTGCCCTTTAACACCGGAAATTTCTTCCTGTAAAAATTTTGAAATATCTTCTTTTTCTAAATCCTCTTTTCCATTATTTGAAGAGTTTCCGCCGCCTTTGCCAAATTGGCCGTTATCAGCACGCGGATGGTCTTCTTCTTTCCATTCGTCAAGCGTTTGTTCCGGCTGCTCTCCAAAGAGCTGCTCGCCGGCGGCGGTTTCGTCATCGAGAAAATTCTCTTCCATAAAATCGCTGTGTGGCATTTCCGCCAGAAGCCCGTTGTAGCCGCTGTTCGGGTCATCTATAATTCGCGCCCGCGATTCTTCCGGCGTAATCGCCCCGGCATTAATCAGCACGGCATCGGTATCGGCATCAATCTTACGGACTTCTGCCAATTCACGCTCGGTCGGCATGTCAACCGGGTTAAATTTGGTTTCCAATTCATAGGACAAACCGAACTCAGACTTTTCGACCAGCAGATTGTTCCGGTCAATCAGCGGCTTCATCTGGTTGTCCTGAATATGCTGCAGCTCCTGAATGTAGTCCTTCATCTCATATTCGCCGGTCGCATTGAAGCCTTTCGGCGTGGTTTTCAGAAGCTTGGTCGCCGGCATGCGGGCAATTGAAGCCACCAGCTGATACTGTGTCATAATCAGCGCGTCAAAATCGGTCAGCGACGTGTCTATCTGCTGCACATTATCGCCCGGACGTTTGAAAAAGACACCGTAGTTATCACGGCAGTAGGACAACTTACGCAGCTTTTCTTCAGCCTCTTCCTCATTCATGAGATAGGCTTCAATATTACCGTCAGCAATCAGCATGCGTTTGGTCAAGGCCATCAGCGGCGCCTCGTTGGCTACGCGCTCCGAAGCGTAAACGCGTTCGTAAATCTGCTGAGTAAGCGGCAGGCCGCCGAAATAATATGTCGGTTTCAGGACATCGGGCACTTCGTCGCCGGTAATATAAATAACGTGCGAACGATGAATTCTTCTGCCGTTTGGCAAACGCCACCAGGTCGGCTCGTAGAAATGAAGGCTTTCGGGTGCCGAAGTTGCTTCAGCATCAAGCTCGGGCGTAATCCAGTAAGGCTCGATCAGGGAAATGCCTTTATACGCACCTCGCCGCACACCGTCAATATTAAAAGGTTTGCTGTAATCAATGCCGTCAACTACCGGCAGCGCCAAGGCACAGCCGAAAATCTTGTTGTTGCGGGCAAAGTTGCGGGCAATATCCGAAATTCTGAATTTCTGCTCGGAAATCTGTTTAATCTTCACGAGCATGTCCGGATCATCATGCTCAGCATTCTGATTGAGGTTGACTTCGTATCCCGGACGAATAGCGTCCTCACAGGGAACGCTGCAGGCGTTGTTGATAATCCAGTTTTGCGAAAGCAAAGCGCAGGCCTGATAGCCGATAAAACCCTGCTGGGCAAAATGCGTAAAAATAATATCATCGGCATAGTTGCTGACGCCGAAAACATTTTTAAGGCTGCCGCCGACACTGGCCGCATCCATAGCCTGACCTTTGGCGTTGACGGGCTTAAAGTCTTTCGAGGTTCTCTGAATGGAACGGCTCAGCAGTTCGTTGCGGTCTACTTCCGCCAGACGCAGCTTATCATAGATGTCTTCCCGGCATTTTAACTTGTTTTGATTGGCAACCTCTTGGGCAACGGCTTTTTCAATCCATTTGTTAATAATTCTTTTAAGCATTAAAAAAGGCCTCGCTTGTCCATGTCAAATTCGAGCGCATAACGTGAGGTGTCAATTGCGTGGTTGTTCTTGTCCGGGTAATCGTCGCGCAAAGTTCCGTCTTTCTCCCGGATAAATTCATATTCGGCAAATTCCTTTGCTGTGTTCGGGCAACGCACCGGGTCGATGATTATCTGCTCCAGACGCTGTAGAAACTTAATTCCATAAGCAACCGAGCCTTTGCCCTTCTCAGCGCCGCGAATGTTGAAGCCGGAACGCCAGAACTCGGCAATAGATTTTGGTTCTTCGCTGTCGGCAATAATCGTCTGGCGCGGGTCGAACATCTGGCGGATTAAGGTCATCGCGTCGTCATTCAACAGGCCGGGCTTGTAAATCTCGCCAAAGATGTAAAGACGCCGATGCTTGCGATCATAGTTCATTTTCAGAAAAACAAACGGGTCGGTCGCATAACCCCAGTCAATTCCCTGCCGAATGGCGTCAAACCGTTTTATCTCGTCATCGCCAATCGGCCGCAGCACAACATTGGTAAAGACGTTCGCACCGTTGCCGACACTCTCGCCCAGATATTCATGACGGTAAGAAGCCTCATCCTGCTTCTTCAGATACTCAGCGTCAATCCAAAACTGTTCGCCCAGCCATTCGCGGGGAACAGTCAGATACGTCGAATGATGAACGTATTTGTCCGGGCGACAAACGGCGCTTTCTTTATTCACCCAGTTAGATGTATTCCGCGGCGGATTGTAACTGTTAAAAACTACATAACGACAGCCACCGCGCAGAAACGACTGGGTTGTCTTGCGGATTTCCTCCGGACCGGAAAATTCGTCCAGCTCTTCAAACCACACAAACTTGAAATAGCCTTTTCGCAGCTTGATAGACTTAGTCTTTTTTGGGTCGTCCAAGCCTTTAAAATAAATCGCTTGCCCGGTCGGCTTGTAGATAACCCGCAGCGGCGTCAGCATAACTCTGAAAAAATCGCTCACGCCCAAAGCGTCAATTGCCCATAGTATCTGAGCAAAAACGCTGTCTTTCAGCGTATCGCCGACCTTGCGGAAACAAACCGCATTCGCCTGCGGGTCTTTTATTATACCCTGAACGATTTCAAGGCTTATAAACGACGACTTGGTGGAACCGCGACCGCCTTTAAGCCAGTAATATGTATAGCAATAATTCTTAACCAGTCGATGCAGTTCATAAAATGACGGAGCGATAAGCCCGGAAAGTTTTACGCTGCCTTCTTCCATATCATTTCTTTTGTCTACAATTTTCTATGTTTAACCGTAATAACGGGCACTTTTTAGACTGGATAGACCAAAATAAACAAAATCAAATATCATCAACAATGGTCGGCGCCTGCGTAATCTTGGCTGAAATATTGTCTGTTACCAATCCGAGAAGCTTGGCTTTACCCATAGATGCCGAAACCATTGCCGCCGATGTCTTTGTCTCTTTGGCTATCTCCCTTGCTTCTTCAAGCTCAGTGATAATATCGTCAATCGTGAGGTCATAGCGTTTTAAGGCCCGCTGCTTTAATTGCTCAACCCTTGCGGCAATCTTGGGGGCTTTCATGAGGTCGAAAGCTTCACGGTTGATTGTTTCGGCTTTCATCTTATCAGTATTGTAAGATTCTCTGTAGGCATCGGAATAAGTCAGACCTTTAGCGACGCCCTGACAGAACTTTTCCTGTTTTGCGGTTAGGGTCATTGATTATCCTAAAGTAGCGCGCCAGAGCAGCCCTTTGTTGTTTTGAACGAGCTGGTCAATATCGCCAATGAGGTTTTCTTCTCCATAAGACATCGGAAAGTTTTCTCTGAGGGAGTTTATTTGCGCGTGAAAGTCCGAAAAGAACTTATAGAGAAGAATGTTGTTTTCGTGAGTGTTCTCGGTAATGTCGGGGATAAGCGGGATTGTGTCCTGAAGGATTTGTTTTGATTCGGGCGTGTTGGCTTCATTGCCGAGATAAAAAACTTCTTTAAGTTCATCAATATAGTCGTCCCATTTTTCGGAAAGACGGTCAGCAAAAAGATGATTGCCGTAAAAACTGTTATACTTGGCATGATAATGCGCATCTTTGGCCAGATTATAAGCCGCCAGAGCATAACATATTATTCTGTATACCGGAGATAAATCCATAACCGACTCAAGAAAAAGTAAAGCCGCCGGCATAATGGGAAAAAACCGGCGGCAATACAGCGGAGAACGCCTGAACGTAAGCAGATAAAAACAGGCTAAAAAACAAATGCAAGAAATGTCTAAAGACAAATCTTGCATTATGCCTGAAATGTTATCTCACTCGGTACGTGTTGTCAAGAGCTAAAATATCAATATGTTTACATTATTCAATTCTTTTTAATTTAATAACACATTTTTTCAAAAACATTAAAATTAAAACGATTAAACTTTCAAGTTCTGTAAAAACAAGTTATTAATTTTAATTCTTTTTTCTCCATAAAACAAAAGAAAACCAAAGAAACAAAAGAGAAAAGACAATAGACAGAACCTTATCTGGGTTTTTATCACTGAAAACAAACCCTAAAAGAGCAAAAGCTAATACTCCACAACAGAATCCTAACGTTCTGCGAATAAAAAACATCAACGAACGGATTATTTTTCCGCCTGTCGATAACTCTTCTAATTGTACCCCTTTGTTATTTTTATGTTTTAAATCATAAATAACCTTCAAATAAAAATCCTGCGGCAAAAGCAAAATGGACGATGAACCGTCTTTAAAGTTTACTTCCATAACCACACCGTTAGATTTAGCCGTATATCCTCCGACTAAAGCCCCCAAACCTCCAAACAAAAGGCCGCCGAGTAAACCTCTGCCGACAACGCTTCCGGTGCTCTTATTATTGTCTTCCTTAATAACTTCATAACTTTCTATTGTATCGGGAGTAAGCGGAAGTCTCTGCATAAATCCGGTATGTATTTTAATATTTTCTCCATACCATTGAATAATACAGTTTTTATATCTTCCTTCCAGAACTTTTCCTGTTGCAAAAGATGATGGAAATAAAGACATTTTTCCTCCTTATCGTACTTCTGCAAGCGCTTTTTTATAACTTTCTAAAAGAAGCGCATCAATTTCTTTATAGTCATGTGAAGAACATCTGATTTCTCGATTTTCCATCATCGGGAAATAGAAACTCTTGGTCCCATCTCCATTTTCAAGAAAATTAAAAATTTTTCCGCTTCTTTCTTTTTTATAGAAGACAGTAAATGTCGTTTTAAAATCTCTCCACTCAATTTTATCAATACCCTGATACAGCTCATCGCTATCGACCAAAAAGGCGAGACGTTGCTTGGCATAAGTAAACGCATACATTTCTTCATCTGTCGTAACAATATCTGATTGAGGCACAGGCACCATCTGAACCGTTTCCTGAGTTTCTTCCTTTTTCTCTTCAATTTTAACCAAACGTTTATCAGCCAAACCTACTCGGTCCAAAATACGCTTGTCTATAAAACCCTGAAAAGCGGTTTTAACAATATCAGTATTCTCTTCCATAACCTTGCGGGTTATTTTCTGGTTGATTCCTTCGGCATTGCTTAAAAGATAACGAATAAAGTCTTCACTCGGATTTTGCAGATTATTTTCCAAAAAATTGATAATAGAAGAAAAAATAACCTTCTTTTTAGCTTCAGCCCCGACATTGTCCGGGTCAAATTCACTTTTGCTGAAACTGGAAATTGCTTTAACCTGTTCGTCATCAATACGGCCCTGAGCAAACTCTTCAAAATTAAAAGAAATAAAAGGCTCGTCATCCATCATATTGGGAGAATCACAATCAGCAAAGAATTCATAATTAAGCCCATCCGTTAAAATACCAAGCTTAACACTCTTGCAGGCGTTAAAATAACTCTTCAGCTGTCCGCGATCTGCCTTGTCAACCTGAAGCTTGCACTCAATGGCAATAACAGCCTCGCCTTCTTTGAGAATAGCATAGTCAACCCGATTTTTATACTTATCGGAAAAATCCGCCGAATGTTCCGGACGAACTTCATCAACATCAAAAATATCATAACCGAGAAGCTGGATGAACGGCAAAATAAGTCCCTGCTTACAGGCTTCTTCCCCCTGACAACTCTGTCTCCGCTTCATGCACATTTCAGCATGACGAACCAAACGGTCTCTAAATTGCTTTTGTTCATCATTTAACATTCGAATTCCTCTCAGTCTAACTCATTATAATTCTTTTAAGTTCTTCCCGAACCGCTTTGCGACAGGCACCTTCTATCACTTTAGACAGATTATGCATAATCGGGTCTAATTGAAGCAGACCAGTGTGTATTCCCTTATACACCGGTTCAGGAACGGAAATAACTTCCCCGTTGATTTTAAAAGACAACGGCGCACTGTTTTTGCGCAGGGCAAGAACAATGGCTTTTTTTATTTCATCGATGTTGGTGGAGCTTTTTTCTTTGTTGGCAACCGTATAAGAGCCGGTCTTGCGGATAGATGGCAAAACTTCGTCATAAACCCAATTTTCAAAAGGCTTGGCCTGCGGCTTGTCCGAACGGCAAGTCATCCGATACAAGTTACCCTCATTAACAAATATAAGGCTTTGCTTACCACCTTTTGTAAGGGTTGACGTTAAACGACACCCCTTTTCATTTAATCTTTTCTTTAGATATGATAAATTGGAAATTTCCAGAACTTTAGCAACATCACGAAAACAAAACCATGTATCCCCATTTTCATCAGCATAAGTTCTGATTGGTTGGCTTTCAAAGTTAAAAACGGTCAAATCGTTCATCTTAATCTCTCTATGTTAAAAGTTTGGAGACCGCTTCGCCCTGTTTTCAATAGGTGTCCGGCGGTGAAAACCCCGCCATAGAGAAACGAGTCTAAGATGTTTTAGCCTTTGCCTGGACATATCATCTTAGCCGCCGGACATATTATCCATTCCGTTAAGATTGGTATGTCCTCTATGAAGTCGGAGGTTTTCAAGCTCCATCAGGCGCCCTCGCCTGACAAACCAATCTTAAGCATAATAATTTTAAATTGTCAATCCCTCATAAAGGTAATATTTTTTCTTTTGTCAACACGTTCCTCTGAGATATGCAGAGAAACAAGAGTTTTCAATGTCTGGAGCCAAATTTCATATAGCGGCGGACACAATCCAGCCCCCGGCATAAATCATATTTTTTGACGGCAACATATTCACGGCGCTCTCGCTCGGACCATTCGGCCGGCGCTTTTATCGGTTCGTTATCTATGCAGACCAAAACGACAACGGCACGAAACGCTTCGGGAACCCGCTCCATCGCCTCGTTATAGCGCTGTTGAAAATATTCTGCTGTATAGTAGCCGGTCTTGTTGCGTCCGCCATCTACCCGCTCCGTGGTAAAATCAGATGCGTGAGTACCATACGGACGCTCAAAGCCGTGATAATGCTGATAGGCAAGCCAGCGGCCGGCTTCCAGACGCACAAGCCCGGTCGAATTGGTCAGACTGCGGTCAAGATAGCCTTCGGCGTCGTTCAACTCCAGATAACCGTCATTGGCATATTTGAGCAAAACCGGCGGAAAAAATTTATGATTATCAACTACCGTAATTTTCTTTTTGCCGTTTTTCTTCATTTCTGTTCCTTTCTACAATCCTGACGCAGCCACAAGAACATCATCATCCGTGCGATAATGGGCTCCCAAATATTTTACAAGTTTTTTCGTTTCATTGCCAAAATAGCCGTCTTTGAGCCCGTTTTTACTTTCGAACTGATAATCTTTGCCCAACATCTGACGACAAACCAAAACCAGAACATTGCTGAAATCGTTAAACAAGCCGCGTTTCATAGCCAGCACACACCGTTCAGACAAATCCAATCTTCTCCATTCGTCGGCCGGAATCTCCCGAGCCAGTAAATCTTCGGCAACGTAACGAACTGCCCGCTCATACACCGGCAACAAATGCCGGCAACTGCCGAAACGAATATCCTGTTTCATCAGGTCAGAAGCCATGTCTTTGGGCAATTTTTTCTCACAGCCAAGCACGGCCGGCTCTTCCCAGCAATGACCGCTCAAATCGACATCCGGCCATTGCTGGCGGGCAATTTCCAGATACTTGCCGCGGGCAGCTTTGCCATACTTGTCTCCCAGTTCATCAGCGCATTTGAAAATCCTGACGCGCATTCCCTGATTATCAGATTTTGCGGCCAGAAACTTCTTAAATTCCGCAGGATTAGGCGCTTTGTTGTATTCCGTTTCCCGGCGGTAAGCCTTTAATGCGTCCAGAATATCCGTTTGCGAGTGCCCTTCCAAAATCTCTGTCCAGAGTTCAACATCAATCTCATCAGGGTATTGAAACGTCGGATAAAGTCTTTTGACCTTATCAAGAAAAAACTTCGTTGCTCTCAGCTGTTCACTCATTGCAAAGCCTCCAGTCTACGGTAAAAATCATCATCGTTTGCATGATTGGAAAGTGCATACTCATCCGCCCAGCATCCCTGATTGAGCCATGTTGAAGGATGTTTGATGTAGTGCGGGTCAGTCTTTTCCTGTCGACAATGCTCAGCATACGCTTTAGCTCCGGCAAGAAGCTCGTCAAAGGAAACCCTCTGGGCTGTAAGCAGCTTTTCAAAAATCCGTTGTGCGTCCTGTTTGGATTTTTTGTTTGGATATTCAGCCCACCAAATTTCGAACTGTTGTAAAATTTCTTTTTTATTATTTTTCTTTACATTAATTCTATTAATAACAGTCCCTTTATTAGCGGCGTCGGAATTTTCCACAACCCTTTGTTTTTCATAGCTCTTTTTTTGACGTGTTCTCTTCTTGTTAATTGAATTAATATCAGATGTTACAAACATCTCTATTGAATCCGCCCAACTCTTAGCTATGATTAACTGCTTTTGTGTCATGTATCTTAGCGCAGTCTTATCATCAGGTTGGCGCTCAAGCATTGCCCATAATGACTGATATTTGATTATGGCAACAAGCTCATTATCTGTTAATTTCTGAATAAGCAAATCCGTTGATATTGTCGTTCTTTCCATCTTACTACTCCGCTACATTCAAATAATCAAAAATAGAAAGCTGCTGATGGGCTTCCTCCAGACGTTTAATCGACGCAGCCCAGTAATCCGGGGCTTTTTCGATGCAGATGAATTTGCGTCCGAGCTTGTGTGCCGCAACGGCAGTAGTTCCGGACCCAGAAAATGGATCAAGCACAATGTCGCCTGGTTTTGAAAAATCCTGCAAAATAGCCTGGAACAATTGAAGCGGCTTTTGTGTTGGGTGAATTCTTTTACCTTTTTCTTCTTTTCCGGCAATAAAACCCATGTTGACAAAAGTGTATTTTTTGGTGGTACAGGAGAAACTTGTCCAGGCCAGTTCACAGTCCGAAAATGGGTTTTTTAAGTCGTATTGCCCAATTTTATCCCAAACCAACCATGATTTTGTTGGTTTTAAATATTCCGTGAAATAATTGCCGCCGAATATGATTTGATTTTTTGACACCCGTATGATTTCGTCAAAAACTTCTTTTTCGGGGATTTTATCATTCCAGCTAAAGCTCCCGCGCTTACTCTTTCTTTCCTGCAAACCATATTCCGACGTGAATTTGTTACCTATGCCATACGGAGGGTCTGTTAGGACTAAATCAATACACTTGTCCGGCAACTGTTTGAAAATATCCAAACAATCTGCATTAATGATTTTGTTTATATTTTCATCAAGAAAGTTCACTTTTTCTGCCCCTTTATCTTTCTTTTTAACCTGTTGATTTCCCTTTTCATCAACCAATAAAAAAGCCATTCTCTTAACTTATTTACCATTGGCGCGACACCAGCTTAACAAAGCCGCCGTTGTATCGGCTTTCTTTTTCAGTAAATAAGCCTTGCGGCGCTCACGATTGCCTACCGCAACCATCAGAGCTGTCTGCTCATCATTTGCCGGAATTGCCCTTTGCTGCATCGGCGAACCTTTAATTCTGTCCAGTAACTTCTTAAACATGACGATATACTCCGTTGTTGTTTGACCATTTCCGCATAATGTTTACGTCCATCTTTTTATCCCTTGCTTCAAAAATCTGGTTTTTCTCAGGCAGGCATTCTATATATCGGCCTATCATGGCTCCGATTTTAGACCTAAAACGATATTCCAAAACTGTTGCCACAATGGACACGTCCGCCATTTCTTCAAGCCATCTTTCCCGGTTTTTCCCATATTCAGCTTCGGCTTCGCAGAGTTCCTCTTCCAGCTTTTTAATCTGTTTTTCGCATCTCAACCCCGGAAAAACCTCAACACTCCATTCCATGATTCTTATGTCCGACCATTTGTTCTTTCTCATAATCCCAGTTCCTGCATAATCTTTTGCCTGCTTTGCTTCAAAAACTCCTCAACAGTCAAACCTTCTTCCAAAAGATAAGTTTTTAACCCTTTGTTTTTCTGATTAAGCAAAAACTGTTTGCGAAAAGGGTTTTTAATGTCCCAATCCAGCATTCTGTCATGCAAAAGCCGGTGCTCGTCAAATGTCAGCGGAATAATGTTGCGCAAATCCCAGCGCAGCAGCATGTCCGACCTGCCAATATAATGATGCCCGCATTGCGCCGGATAACCGGATATGTAGCTTCTCTGGCGGCAAGCCCACTTCTGAACTAAACCGTCAAGCTCTCTGATTTTAGCGACATATCGCTTCACTCACTTCCGCTCCTCTTCTTTGGCTAAATAAAAGTCATTGGCTGTAACCCTACCCTCGGTCCATTCCGTAATTTTTTTCATCATTGCTGCCCGAGGAATACGAACCCCATATTCCCAGCTGTTATAAACATTTTTTGAAACGCAAAGCTGAGAAGCAGCTTCAGACTGACTTATATGCAAACTTTCTCTATATATTTTAAGTTTCATAACTTCCTCTTTCGTATATATAATACATAACGTACAAAATCTAAAAAACAAAGTCAATACAAAATCGTACAAAAAATACATTGTCAACAGTTTTTTTAAATGGTACATTTAGTACAATATTGTTTTTGGGGATAAATTTATGGATAAAATCATCAATTTTTCAAACACCGCAGAAGGGAAAGCTCAATCTAAAAGATTAGTAGATTGCCGCTTTAAGCTTGGCTGTCCCAATGCAAAAGTATTCTTTGAGAAATATAGCCAAGGACGCTTTTCATATCCCCAATATCAAAAATATGAAAGCGGAGAACGTCTCTTAAGTAAAAAAGCAGCCATACTATATGCGGGAATATTTGACGTTGACTGGGAATGGCTAAAAGATGGCGATAAAATCATTCAGAATCCTTCCATAAAACAAATTTTCCGTATAGGATTTGTCGAAGCCGGCGCATGGACGGAAGCTATTCAGTTACCGCGCGACGAATGGCTGCCGGTCAATTATCCTATTAATGACAACTTGCGCAAACGCAATATTTTTGCTCTTGGCGTCCGTGGCAATTCTATGAACAAGATATTTCCGCCCGAACGGACAACTCTCATTTGTTTAGATATTGCTGATTATTGTGATATGGTTCCTGACGGGATTCAAAATGGCGATTTTATTGTTGCTCAAAGAGTTTCAAATGACGGAAAATATGAAGCAACTGTAAAAAAGTATAACCGCTTAGATGATAATACCGTCGTACTGGAAGCCATGTCTACTGACCCGCGTTATACGAACATCATTGTTGGCAGCGAAAGCTGCGAATATCAGATTATCGCCGTTGTTATCGATTATCAGACCAAGTTGAAAGACCTGTGATGATAAGAGAACATTATGCTCGACCGTGTCATTTACATTATCAACGCCCAAAAGTTTAATATTTAATTGACACAAACAAAATTTTAACTTATTAAACTTAAATTAACTATTACCTTGATAGTAATGAATTTAAATTTCTGCAACTATCATTGGTGATATGAGGGTTTATTGAATCTTTTATTTACAGTTATTCGTAAGCAAAAGAGGAAACATAAATGGAAACTTGTATTTTAGATAAAAGCATTATTGACGGCTTTAATCGTCAAGCTGAAGAAATAGAAGAAAAACTCAACTCTGATGTAGTTTTATACTTTGGCGAAATAGCCAATCCATCCCCTCTTTTATTAAGAAATGTTTTGGAAGAAAATAAAAAATCACCAAGTAAACATGATAATCTTGCCCTAATTTTAACAACGGGTGGTGGTCTAGCTGAAGCAGCAGCTAAAATGGTTGATATTATGAGATACCATTACAAAACCATCAGTTTCTTTATTCCAGAGTGTGCAATGTCTGCCGGAACTATTTTAAGTCTATCTGGAGACAAAATCTGCATGGATTATTATTCTTCTCTTGGTCCTGTCGATCCTCAAGTATATGCTCGCCAATCTGACGGCACATTTCAATTAGTACCGGCTCTTGGATATTTAGACCAAGTAGATATTATGATTAAAAAGTCTATTGATGGAACATTATCACCCATTGAATGGGCAATACTAAAAGATATGGATCTAGCCATGTTGAAAAGATACGAACAAGCAAAAGATCTATCCATAAGTTTGATTAAAGACTGGCTTGTAAAATACAAGTTCAAAGATTGGATAACTCATAATACAACGCCAGAAAAAATTGGAAAGACAGTAACCAATGAGGAGAAAAAACAAAGAGCAGAAGAAATAGCTACCGCTTTGAGTGATCATAAACTTTGGCTATCTCATGGAAGAAAAATAAGTTTAGATACACTAGTAAACACTTTAAAATTAAAAATTGATGATTATACTGGAAGAGCAGAACAGCTATTGATTCGAAATTACAACGATGCTATAATGATTCATTGCCAAAGAACAAATAAAAGAATATTTATCCACTCACGATATAATTATGAGGAGGCATAATATGGTAGACTTAACTGAGGCAGTAAAAAATATTGATAAAAAACTAAGCCCTAATCAACAAAAACAAGTAGAAAAATGTGAAGATTCCTATAATACGATGAAACAAATGGGGTTAGCAGGGAAACAAGATTTTAACGGAGATACATCTCCAATAGTGGATTTTAGCCGAACAAATAAATGCACATTCTCATGTTTTTGGTAGTAATTTTTTAAATAACCTCTACCATAACCGCCTTCGGGCGGTATTTTTTTTTGCTCTTTCTTAAAAAATCTTTCTTTATTTTTCAATGCGCTACAAAAATATTGTATTTTATGTACGATTTATTGTTGACATCTGCAAATACATATAGTACATATAGTACATAAGATAACTAAAACAAAAGGAATAAACATGAAATTCAGAGCAATGATTGTTAAAAAGAACGGCCAGCCGGTCGGCGTTCGTGCCGCCGCTATCAACGGACGGGTAATTGTTATTGCGCTGCAGGACGAGCCGCAACAGATGAGTTGGTATGACGCCGTAAAAATTGGCATACCGACAAAAAACGAGTGGATGGCGATTGCCGAAAATTTTGACGCCGTAAACAAAGCCCTTGTTCGTGCGGGCGGCGAGCCGTTGAAAAACGACTGGTATTGGTCTTCGTCGGAGTCTAGCAGCTACTACGCGTGGCATTCGATCCTTAACACCAGTTACGGTTTGAGCTACTACCGCACTAAGTCCAACCTTAACTACGTTCGCCCGGTGCTAGTTTTTTAACTTATCGATTCAGCTATTTGGAAATTAAACATGAGAAATAAAAAATTTGACTCAATCCTTAACCGAATGTGTCGGAGATTTGAAGAAAACGAATTTAATCCCGAGGAATGGTCATACGGATACGACATAAGTCTGACATTTGCTTTCTCCGAATATTTTAACAACCTTGAGGATTATCAGATAGCTGAGGAATTTGAAGACGGTGACGAAGATTTGGAAAAAACCGCAAAATTAAGAAAATATTTCAACGAACGTCTAAACCGCCGTTTAACCGAAAACCACAAAATTTTGATGAGCAACTTAATGGGAGGAATGATTTATGAATAAGGATTTACTGGCATATCAGGCGAAAATGTTTGAAGCCATTTTCGGAAGCTTTGCCGACCCCCTTCCCTCTGACGAAGATACGCAGAAAGAAGAAAAAAATGGAAAAAATAATTGAATACTCAGGAGTTGCTTTGGCTTTTTCAACGATTTTTATCGGATTTTTTATGTGAGGTACCATGACAACCGAAGAAAAAGCAATTGAAACGCTTGTATGGATTTCTGACTACATACGTTCAGAAAATGCAGAACAGGATAAAATTTTAACCATACTTGAGAAAGTTGAAACCACCTTAAAGGGATTTGAGAAATGACAATTTATGAAGAATTGAGCCGGATTCAAAAAGAACTAAAAGCCCCGAAAAACCAGAGAAACAATTTCGGCGGATATAACTACCGTTCTTGCGAAGACATTCTGGAAGCCGTAAAACCTCTTTTAGATAATTGCGTTCTTACCGTTTCAGATGAAGTTATCGTGCTGGATGGCCGCTATTATGTCAAGGCAACCGCCTGCCTTGCTTTGTCCAAAGATGAATTTGTTGAAAATACAGCTTATGCTCGCGAAGCGGAATCAAAAAAGGGCATGGACGAAGCACAGATTACCGGTGCAACTTCTTCCTATGCGCGAAAATATGCCCTCAACGGCCTTCTGGCTATCGACGACACCAGAGATGCCGACGCAACTAACACTCATGACAAAGGCACTGATAATTTTTCCAAAGAAGCGGCAGCGGCTAAAGCGGCGCAAACAAAAGCCATTAACAAGGCGATTGCTGCCGGGGCAAGCAGTTATGAGCAGCCCAAACCGCAAAAAACATTATCGGAGCGTTACGAGGCCAGCCTTAAGTGGCTCAATGAACAAACATCGGAAACTTACCGTAAAGCAACGAAGTCTCAAATAGACTATGTCAACAACCTTTGCTCCGAACTTAAGGAAAAAGGCTCTGTCGTCTGGTTGGATGCAATAATGTCAGAACTCAACCGTCTGACGGACATTAAAGACAATATACCGTATTAGGGATAAAAACATGTATATTTCGCAGGTTTCTCAATTAAAACCAAGCTTTCGGGCTTTATTTAATCAGGCAGAACTTTTGCTCAACGCCGGCAAAAAGATTACCGTTGAAGTTGCCGAAAAAAAACAGAAACGCAGCAATGAACAAAACTCTTATTATTGGCTTTTCAACGGAGAATTAGCCGAATTTCTAAATAACAGCGGCTTATCATACGGAGAACACCAAATTCCATATACAGGAGAACTAATCCATGAAATTAACAAAAAGCTCTTTGGCGTTAAAACGACAACAAAAATGTCAGTGGGAGAATTTTGCCAGTATATGAATAAGCTGTTGTTGTTTTGGCAAGAAAGGACAAAAGGCGAATTTATAATGTCTGAGCTGCCCGCTAATTATCTCGAACGCAAAGGCTATCAAATTTTTTAAACAAAGGAACACGAAATGAAAGACAAAATTTTTTATTTTTACGGTAACAATGTTGAGGGCAAAAAGGTATCGGCAGAATTGAGAGCTGATACAGCCCCGGTTGCTATCCGCTGCTATGTTGACAATGAGCATTATTTTGACCTTGCTCTAGTCGATGCTCCGAACGAAATGGATTGGTTTGACGCAAAAATATTGTGATGAAATGAACAAAGGACTTTTAAGATGAAAAAGTTGTCTATCTTGGAATTAACCGACCAGATTGAAAATAAAGTGCCTTGGTGGGCTTATGTTCTTCATTGGTTCGGCATTCATTATTGCCATAAAGTGAGATTGACCGGAACAATATACTGCCGGATTTGTGGAATGAGATTTTTAGAGGCTGATGATGATTAAAGCAGGACAGATTTATAAAGAAGAATGGACAAAAGTCGATTATCTAGATTTTCGAGATAGTTTAAGAGGTCAGGGAAAAAGGTGCGGCGGAATGGTTAAAGGAGCAATGTTTGATCGGGCATTATGCCGGTTGATTAAACGCAAAATAAAATGGGGCAATTATCCTTATTTCACTGATGAGGAACGTAAACTTTTTTTAAGCTCGTCGGCTTTAGGAATGTTTTATTTTGACAAAGTTATGTTAGAAACCGGAAACAAAGACAAAGCTTTATTGGCTTTGTGTGAACATCAAGGATAGTGGTTATGAGTAACACTCTTAAACTTGTCCTGACCGACCATTGGTTTGAAGAAATAAAATCCGGCCGCAAAACGCATGAATACCGCAAAGCGACGCCGTTTTGGTACAAAAGATTATTAACCTATCAACGTGAAGTAGCCCTTTGCAATTCAGGTTATGAGCTAACCCGGCCGCAAGTGCAATTTCAAAAGGCCTATCGTAAAAATCCCGAGCGTATGACTTTTGAAATAAAGAAAATAACCATAATCGGCGGCGAATATACCGACCTAAAATGTGTTGAAGACGTTTTTGATATTGAGCTTGGGGAGCGTGTGAAATGACTAAGACCGACCGAGAGATAGAGCTTGAGAAAAAGCTGAAGATTGCTGTTAAGGCTTTGAAATGGATAGAAGAACAAGCCGACACTTCAACACAATATGACTATGAGGCAGAGGTTATTCTTAAAAATATCGTATTTGACGCACAGCAAGCATTAAAGGAGATTAAGGGATGATTTATCTTGTTTTGTCTTTTAACTTTATTCTATATCTGATTATTTTTCTTGTATGGAGAAATGATTGTAAAGAGATTGGAGTTGAAAAACTTGCTGTCTCTCTTGCTGAAAGAATATTTACTGCATTTGTTTTTTTTACTTTACCTATGTTAATCACGATTTTAGGAGATTGAGTAATGTCATATTTAGAACAACTGCTGCCCGAGTTCAGAAACGGTGCTAAAATTAGGCGTAAATGTTGGGAAGCTGGGCTATTTCACACTATTATCGGGCGCTCAGGAATTTTCTATAATTTAAAAGATGCAAACGCGGACGACTGGGAAATTTACCAAGAGCCTATTGACTGGGATTTCATAATTAAGAACAAGTGTCTTTGCTGGTTTTGGGATGATGGCAAAGAGAGCGTTAAAGACTTAGATTTTTTAGAATCTAAGGGAAATAGATTTTTAGACGTCCACGGGTTTAGATGGGATAATTGCCGACCTGTCCGCAAAGATGAAGTAACTTTTTATGATGAGAGAGATGATTAAAGCTGATGAAGTTGAATATGAGCCAATATTCTTTGACTGGCAGGACGGAAGATGGGTTCATCCAAGAAAGTTAAAAAGAAAATGGTATGTCAGAGTTGGCGGTTATTATGCTACCGGCAAGACGAAAAAAGCAGCTTATAAAAAGGCTAAGAAACTATATGATGAGAGGAACATTGAAAAATGAGTAAAGAAAAACCAGAAATCGGCGATGTGTGGGTGTATGAAAATCATTTATATCACATTTCAAAAATTGAGGACAAGGAAGATGGTTTTGGACTTAAGCACAAAGACGCTTGTTTGTGTATAACAAAAAAAGGCTCAGGTTTATCAAGCGGCTGGTATATTTGGCATATATTAAAAAAAAACGGGATATATCTCGGCAAAAGCAAGGCTAATGTTAATGATTTATTCGAGGTAAAAAAATGACACCATATTATAAAAGACTTTCTACGCCCGTAGATGTCATATTTCCGAGCTGCAGAACGGGAGGCGGCGCCGGCTATGAAAACCCCATTATCTGCACCTTGACACAAAATTTAAAATTATTGCAGATATTAAGTTCCATAACAACCATTCAAACGTCGACAACGGCTTACGGAGAGGAGAAAAATGACAAATGACGGCTTCATGACAGCAGCAGAAATGAAATCTTTGCTAGGGCTCTCTGCCCAAAGCGGAGACAACCGCACCTTAAACAAATACGTGAAAGAGGGAAAATTAGAAATTAAACCTTTTTCGCGCAAAGTAAAACTCTACAGAGAAAAAACGGAGTTTAACACTCATGTTGAGACAACTGCAGATTTGGATTTTTGCTTTTGAGATTAATAAATGAAAATACCTTATTTGACATCCAAGAAGCTGGCAAACGGGGAAATAGCTTACTATTTCAACCTACCCGCTCGTCTTATCCCGGAGGGCTGTGCAGTCAAATCTCAGTCTCTGGGAAAAGATTATCTTGCTGCATGTCAAAAAGCTCTGGAGCTCTACCAACAAACTGTTAACTTCCGCAAAACTGGAGAAACGCCTCTTAATCCTAAAACTATCCGCTACCTTTGGAAAGAATACAAGACCACCCGATTTTATAAAGAAATCGGATACCGGATGAAAGCTCAATATGACCGTTCTTATAAATTCATGGAAGAGCGCAAAAACGCTAAAGGAACATCTCTTGCTGATACGCCGCTTGATTTATTTAACTATAAATCTGCAAATAAATTGTATGAAAACTTTTTACAACTGACCTCGATATTTGATGTCCAAAAACACTTTGCTTTTTTGCGGCGTATGTATAAATTCGGCATTATGGAGAAAATCTTTCCCGCTGATATTGCCAATCCGTTCGCCAATATGAGGATTAAACTCCCGAAACCCAAAAGAGAATACATCCCTCGTGAGCATTTGAAAATCTTAATAGATAAGGCAATAGAACTCGGACATCCTTATGTTGCTCTTGCCATTGAGCTTGATGACTATCTTTGCCAGCGCCCGGCTGATGTTCTTAAATTACGCAAAAGCGACATTTATCAAAAGGGCGATAATTATTTCATCAACTTTACCCAAAATAAAACCAAAGAAGAGATGCGTCTGCCCATTCCCAAACACCTCATTCCACAGCTCATGGCTCAGGATGATTACCTGATTACTGATGACTACGGCCCCTTTACTGTCAACCGCTTTGCTAAATATTTCCGCATTGTTCGTGATGCCTGCGGTTTCAAATATACTTTCAAGCTAATGCGCCATACCGGCGGCACGGCCTACGTCGAAACCGGAGCTACCACAGCCGAGGCAATTATGTTTACCGGACATAAGGAGGAGCGTATATTTAACGAAGTATATAAAAGCCCGACCGAAAGAATGGGACTTAATACGCTCAAAAAACGTCTGGAAGCCGAAAAAGAACAATAACAACCCCGCATACTTTCGGGGCTTTTTTATGCCAAAATTCATTCTGACTTTGTTCTGACACCCTATGCTAAGTATTTGATTCTATGTGAGTCAAAAAGTAATCCAAAAGTCAGAATAAAAGGGCTTACGATTCCCCGCAAACCCTTGATTTTCCTTGGCAGGGGCAGTAAGATTCGAACTCACGACACTCGGTTTTGGAGACCGATGCTCTACCAACTGAGCTATACCCCTATCATCATATCGCGTATATTTGATACACAAATCTGCACAATTAATCAAGAACTTTTTTACAAAAAGCCACATCCGTAAAAAAGAAGAGCCGCACCTCACGGCGAAGCTCTTCATGTGTTTAACTTAAATATGCAGGCGGCGCACCGAGCTGCATATATTTGCAGCCTTTTCGCACATCCTGCCGCCATGATAGTGCACATAACTCTGCAACTCGCGTTTATCCGCGGTCTTAGAAAATTCAATTTCCAAAGCATTGCGGAAACGCTGTTTGGAGTAGTACACTTTTCGCAACCCTTTCGGAACTTTCTGCAAGCGCCGTTCCTGATCGGGATTAAGATTGTATTTCTTCGCAAACATACCGAGAACCACGCGGTTATCGGTTGTTATCATATCATCCTGCACTTTCGGAGCAAACGGCTTAAACGAAAGTACAAAATAAATTTTTTCCCATTGTTTTGAATGGGTCAAATAAATTTCGCCGTCAATCGACAGGCCAAATTCTTTATACATCTCGGCAAATGCTTCAAACTCACCGTCGATGTATTGTCTTTCCTCATTAAAAGTTAGCATAACTTCAGAGTTTTAAGTGAATATTTTATTTAACTGTTCTCAAAAGCCATGAATTATTTTCAACATAAAGATATAACCGCACAATAACTCATTTTAGACAAAAACGATATCATAAGAGCAACAGTTTGTCAAAATATTTTATATTTTCCCAACAGAAAAAAGGAAAAGCTCTGAAGAATTTCAGAGCCTTTCCCCTAATTCGGAATATCTTCCGATCCTTGTTTCTTTACGTTTATTATTTCAGGATCTTCGATACGACACCCGCGCCTACCGTACGGCCGCCTTCGCGGATCGCAAAGCGCAGTCCTTCGTTCATCGCTACAGGGTGGATCAGTTTCGCAGTCATCCGAATGTTGTCTCCGGGCATAACCATCTCCGTTCCTTCCGGAAGTTCAATCGAACCCGTTACATCCGTCGTACGGAAATAAAACTGCGGACGATAGTTGCTGAAGAACGGCGTATGGCGGCCGCCTTCTTCTTTCGTCAGAATATAGCATTCGCACGTGAAGTCCGTATGCGGCGTTATCGTTCCGGGCGCTGCCAATACCTGTCCGCGCTCTACTTCTTCTCTCTTCGTGCCGCGCAGCAGAACGCCGATGTTATCGCCGGCTTCGCCTTCGTCCAGAAGCTTGCGGAACATTTCAATGCCGGTGCACGTTGTTTTCTGCGTCGGACGAATGCCGACGATTTCAATTTCGTCGCCGACATGCAGTACGCCGCGCTCTACACGACCGGTTACTACCGTACCGCGGCCGGAAATCGAGAATACGTCTTCAATCGGCATCAGGAACGGTTTATCTTTCGGACGATCCGGCTGCGGAATGTAGCTGTCTACTGCCTTCATCAGTTCAATAATCGAATCATGGCCGATCTTCGGATCTCCGTTCTCCAATACAGCCAAAGCTGAACCTTTGATAATCGGAATTTCGTCCCCGGGGAAGTCATAGGATTTCAACAGGTCGCGGATTTCCATTTCTACAAGCTCCAGGAGCTCCGGATCATCTACCTGGTCTACTTTGTTCATGTATACAACCAGAGCCGGTACACCGACCTGACGAGCCAGCAGAATGTGCTCGCGCGTCTGCGGCATCGGGCCGTCAGCTGCCGATACAACCAGAATGGCACCGTCCATCTGTGCCGCACCCGTGATCATGTTCTTTACATAGTCCGCGTGACCCGGGCAGTCTACGTGCGCATAGTGGCGGTTCGGCGTTTCATATTCTACGTGCGACGTCGAAATCGTAATGCCGCGGGCTTTCTCTTCCGGAGCCTTGTCAATCTGATCATATGCGGTAAAGCTTGCGCCGCCCTCTTCTGCCAAAACTTTCGTTATCGCTGCCGTCAACGTCGTCTTGCCGTGGTCTACGTGTCCGATCGTTCCGATGTTGCAATGCGGCTTATTTCGCTCAAATTTCTCTTTTGCCATAGCTGTTTAATCCTAAGTTTAAGTTGTTAAGACATTTCTCTGGATATAAGGGGAAAAATTGGAGCGGGTGAGGGGAATCGAACCCCCGTCATAAGCTTGGAAGGCTTCTGCTCTACCATTGAGCTACACCCGCTTAATCAACCTCTTAATCAAGAGTTCCCGTATGGCTGCAAGAGTTA
>CABUWG010000013.1 GCA_902495305.1 uncultured Pseudomonadota bacterium
CTCCCGCCATTATAAAAAAAGCTGCCTTTATGGCGGCTTTTTTGTTTTAAAGCATTGGAGGACATGCTCGAATAAACCGCGTATGGAAAATTTCTTTTCATTGACCTTTTCCGGTAAATGTCTTAGATTCAAAAAGAAATTTTAGGAAAAAACAATGCATGATATCTGGAATCCGTGGCACGGTTGCGTTAAAAAAAGCGAGGGCTGCCAAAATTGTTATATGTATTTTTTGGACAGGCAGCATAATCAGGATGGCCGCCGCATTTATAAAGTAAAAAGCAATTTTGATTATCCGCTGCAAAAAGATAAAACAGGCCGCTATAAAATCAAAAGCGGCGAGCAGATTCGCGTTTGCATGACATCAGATTTCTTTTTGGAAGAAGCTGATGAGTGGCGGCCGGAAGCATGGAAAATCATGAAAAAAAGGCCGGATATCGTCTTTTTCCTGCTGACAAAACGGCCGGAGAGGGTAGCGCAATGCCTGCCGCCGGATTGGCATGACGGCTGGGAAAATATTTTCTTTAACGTAACTTGTGAGAATCAGGAACGTGCCGATGAACGGATTCCGCTGTTGTTCAGCCTGCCTTTTAAACATAAGGGAATTATGGCTGCGCCTTTTATCGGGCCGGTCAGTCTTAAAAAATATCTTTCTGCCGGACAAATAGAGCAGGTGATTGCCGGCGGCGAGAACTACGATGGCTCCCGCCCTCTGGCGTATGAATGGGTTAAAAGCCTTTATGACGAATGTGTGGCCGCAGATGTTACTTTTTGCTTTATTGAAACCGGAACCAATTTTATAAAAAACGGCAAAACATATCATATGCCGGATAAAGGGCTGCAAAGCCGCATGGCATACAAATCCGGCCTGCAATATCAGGGAAAAGCGCAAAATTTTCTGCTCAAAAATGCAGGACAGGGCTCGTTGTTCGGAGAAGAGGTCTGGCAAAAATATTTCGGCCCGCGTTGCCAAACCTGTGGCAGTCGTCTGATTTGTAACGGTTGTTCTAATTGCGGACAATGTCGGGATTAAGCTTGTACCGCCACATTTTAAAAGGTAAACTCTTTAAAAAAGGAGATTAAAAATGACTGAAGAACAGACAGAAAAAAGCCGTTGGAAAAAATTTGCCCTGTTTTGCCTGCGCAATATTATAAATGTCGCGTTTTTTCTTTTTGCCGCTTATTATGCCGTGCTGGCTTATGTTTTTCAGGCTTCCCCCACAACAAATAAAATGATGCTGATCGGGGTCTGCTGCCTGTGGCTGATATGGATATTTGCCAAGGCTGTCATTAAAATCGTGTTGGCGTTGCTGTTGGTCGTGTTTGTCATTGTCGGCTGGTATCATGTCAGCCATTATGACGAGATTCAGTGCAAAAACAACGATGGCGTCTGGAATGCCGAAACCCAAAGCTGTGAAGAAAAACTCGGTTTGTGGCAGCGCGTGCAAAAATTATGGCAGTCCCGTACGGAAGTCAAAGTCGAAAAGAAGACGGAAAAATAAAAGCTTATTGTTAATTACTCGGCAATCCTCTTTACTTTTATTTATAAGCCGCTAAGGTGTTTGATATTTTATAAAATTTGAGGACGGTGAGAGTTTGCTGATGAAAAGATATTATTTTAAAGTAAGTTCGCTCGGGTTTATCCTGCTTTCGGCTTTGGTTTCCGTAGGCTATAATTATACATTTCTGAGCAAAATATATGCAGCAGCCGGAATACTTTTTTGTCTGCTGACCGGAATCATCTTGTTTTGTGTATTTTGCAGTGCTTATTCCTTGTTGTTTGTAAAAAAGCTGGAAAAATGGCTGGCGGCATTTTTTATTGTCGGCAACGCGGCTGCATTATATTTTATGCAAACTTATAATGTGGCGGTTGACAAAGTAATGATGCTCAACGTTTTTCAAACTGACGCGGCAGAGGTTGGCGGGCTGCTGAGTACGGAGATGATTGTCTTTGCTGTCTTCTTTTGCATCTTGCCGCTGTTTTTGTTATATAAAACCCGAATAGAATATGCAGCCTTCCGGCGTGAAGGAAAAATCAGACTGGCGGTAATTGCCGCTGCCGGCATCTTGTCAGGCCTGATTATCCTGCCTTTTGCCACCCGTCTGGATACTTTTGTGCAGGAGCACAAACGGCTTCTTTATACGTTAATGCCGAGCAATTATATCGATTCGACCGTTTCGGCACTCAAAATCATGCACAAACATCATGATTTCAGGCCGCTGGATAAAAAAGCGAAATTAAATGCTTACTGGAAAGATAATGGCCGTAAAAACCTGTTTATCGTGATTGTCGGAGAAAGTGCCCGTGCCGCAAATTTTTCCCTGAACGGTTATGAACGTGATACCAATAAGGCGTTGAAGCCTTTTGCCAAAGAAATGATGATTTTCAAAAAAGCCCGAGCCTGCGGCACGTCGACGGCTATATCCGTGCCTTGCCTGTTTTCTCCGTATGAAAGAACAAACTTTGTTGCCGGTTCGTCTTCCTATACCGAAAATGTTTTGGACGTGCTGGCTTATAACGGATATCAGCTTTTGTGGCGCGAGAACAATTCCAGCTGCAAAGGCAACTGCAACCGTATTCCGACGGAAGTCTTCTGTCAGGACGGCAAATGTTATGACGAGCTGATGAACAATGATATTGCCGAAAAGGTGCGGGCAATGGGTGACAAGGCCGTAATTGTCCTGCACCAGCACGGCAGTCACGGACCGGATTATTTTCTGCGCTATCCGGAAGAATTTGAAATTTATAAACCGGTCTGCAAGGACGAGGTCTTAAAAAACTGCACGCTCCGGCAGATTCGCAACACCTACGACAACAGCATTGCCTATACCAGCCATGTGGTAGCAGATTTGCTCAAAAAATTGCAGCCTCTGGAAGATGAATATAACCTTGCCGTTATCTATACGTCGGATCACGGCGAGTCTTTGGGCGAAGACGATATGTATCTTCATTCGGCCGTATATGATTATGCGCCGGATTATCAAAAGGAAGTGCCTTTTTGGGTATGGATGCCGGATTCCGCTGTCAATAACATGAACTACAGCCGATCCTGCCTGCGCCGTCAAAGCCAAAAACAGATCTCGCATGATAATCTGTTTCATTCCCTGCTGGGGTTGGCCGGCGTGGAAATCAAACACTATCGTCCGGATCTGGATATTTTTGCGCCTTGCCGGCAATCAAAATGATAATGCTGGATTTTCGCGGCAAAAGCATTTATATTATAATAAAATATTTCGGGAAAGGGATAATGCCATGCCTAAAAATGCCAGCCAGTTTGCGCTGATTGAAAAAATAAAGTCTTTTGTAAAAAATACCGGCCGTTTTCTCGGAGGGGATGACAAATCCAAAATCACTGAGAATATGGCGCGCAAAATTCAGCAGACGGCCTATGAGAAAAGCCTGAGAGAGATAAAAGACGTTTATACGCCGCCGTATCTCGCTTTGGCCAAACAGCTTGAGGTCGACAATTATCAGATTTTTTGCGCCGCTGTTTTTAATATGGCCGAGATAGCTAAAAACAGCAACAAACACCGTCGTGAGATTATTGAAATATTTGAAAAAGTTCGAGCCGAAGAGCACCGTTCGCCGGAGATGGCCGAATATATTGACGGAGTGCTGAAAGAACTGAAAAAATTAAAATAATCCGCCATTCAAAAATAAAAAATCCGATTCCTTTTCAGAAATCGGATTTTTTTCGTGACTGTATTGCAGCTTATTTCAGCTCGGCGGCTTTCATGGCCTTGCCGTTCAGGTCATATCTTTCGATTTTGGCATTTTTGTTAATCTGCTCAAAAGTTTCTGCAATGGCATTCTGTGTCAGACGGGCCTTAATCTGCGGCTCGACTTTGTTCAGCGGCAGCGGCTTGGTGTCACGAATGTCTTCAACTTTGATGATATGATAACCAAACTGAGTTTTAACCGGTTTCTGAGAATATGTGCCTTTTTTCATTGCATCGGCGGCAGCCCAGAATTCGGGAACCATCACGCCTTTGTTAAAGTAGCCGAGCTCGGCTTGTTTATCCTGAGAATATTTGTCAGCCAGCGTGTTAAATTTCTCGCCCTTTTTCAGCTTGGCAATAATCTCTTTGGCCGTAGCCTCGTCTTTAACCAGAATGTGAGAAGCTTTGATTTCCTTTTCAGGCTTGAAGTTGGCCTTATAACCTTTGTAAAATTCTTCAATGGCTTTGGGCGTAACCTTTTTTTCTACCTTTTTTTCCAGATAAATTTTGCGGGCCAGTTCTTCCTGAGCCAGCTTCAGCTGTTGTTTATATTCGGCAGAGGAGGTAACTTTGTCTTTTTCGGCAGCCTGATAAAGCACGGCGCCGTTAACATAAACTTCAACCGCTTTCGGATAAAACTCGTCAAACGGGACTTTTTTCTTCAAATCAGGATTGGCGTTATAAGCTTCTCTGATTTCGGCAACGGTAATTTTCTGTCCGTTAACCACGGCGGCAACGCCGTTTTTGCCTTCGGCCGCGGCATTAAGCGGATTCAGGAGCATAACGGAAACGGCGGCCAGAGCCAGATATTTCTTTTGCATATTATAAATTCCTCCAAATAGAATATTAGAACTGGATTAAATATAATACAACCGGAGCTATTTCCAAGCATTTTTTTTCATGAACGTTCATAACTTTTCAAAGACAAGTTGACAATCCGGCTAATAAACACTATTTCTAAACTAAAGTTATGTTTTAAAAGAATAAGGTATAAAAAATAATGTTAGGTAGTATCGCTCGTAAAGTTTTTGGCAGCGCCAATGACCGCTTTGTAAAAAAACAATACAAAATCGTCCAGAAAATCAATTCTTATGAACCGGAAATCTCCAAATTAAGCGATGAAGAATTAAAAAATAAAACGCTTGAGTTCAAAAAACGCCTGAAAGAGGGCGAGACATTGGATGATTTGCTGCCTGAGGCCTTTGCCGTTGTCCGCGAAGCCGCAAAGAGAACGCTCGGCCAAAGACATTACGACGTCCAGCTGATAGGCGGTATTGTCCTGCATAAAGGCATGATTGCCGAAATGAAGACCGGCGAAGGAAAAACCCTTGTCGCCACGCTGGCAGCATACCTGAACGCCCTTGAAGGCAAAGGCGTCCACATTGTAACCGTCAATGACTATCTGGCCAAGCGCGATGCCGAATGGATGGGGCAGGTTTATCGTTTTCTGGGATTGAGCGTTGACTATATTATTCATGAAAAAAATGACATGCAGCGCAAAATCGCTTACAACAGCGATATTATCTATGCGACCAACAACGAACTCGGCTTTGACTACCTCCGTGATAATATGAAATTCAGCTTGGATGAACTGGTCCAACGCCCGTTCAATTATGCCATTGTCGATGAAGTTGACTCCATTTTGATTGACGAGGCCAGAACGCCGCTGATTATCTCCGGTGCCGCAGAAGACAGTTCTGAAAAATATATTCTGGTCAATCAGATTATCCCCGAGCTGGTCGACAGCGATTATGAAAAAGATGAAAAAGCCAAATCCGTAACTTTGACGGAAAGCGGTATGGAACACGTCGAACAACTGCTTAAAAAAGTCGGGCTGATTAAAGAAGGCGGCTTGTATGATATTGGTAATGTCTCGCTGGTTCATCATGTCAATCAGGCTTTGCGCGCACACAAAATGCACATCCGCGATGTCGATTATATTGTCAAAGACAACAAGGTTGTGATTATTGACGAGTTTACCGGCCGCATGATGGAAGGGCGCCGCTACAGTGACGGCCTGCATCAGGCGATTGAGGCCAAAGAAGGCGTTAAAATCCAGTCAGAAAACCAGACACTGGCGTCTATTACGTTCCAAAACTATTTCCGCCTTTATCCCAAACTGTCCGGCATGACCGGTACGGCCATGACGGAAGAAGCCGAATTTGGCGATATTTACAATCTGTCCTGTGTCGAGATACCGACCAACCGTCCGGTCGCCCGCAAAGATGAACATGATGAGATTTATCGGACGGCCCGTGAAAAATATAATGCGATTATCGATACGATTATCAATTGTCAAAAACGCGGTCAGCCGATTCTGGTCGGTACGACATCAATTGAAAAGTCAGAACTTCTGGCAGAGATGCTGAAAGCCAAATCCAAAATCAAATTTGAGGTTCTGAATGCCCGCCACCATGAGCGCGAAGCGTCAATCGTCGCTCAGGCCGGCGTTCCCGGAGCCGTAACGATTGCAACCAACATGGCCGGCCGCGGTACCGATATTCAGCTCGGCGGTAACTTGGAAATGCGCCTGAAAGAAGTATTGAAAGGGGATGAAACCGAAGAGCAAATTGCCGGCATTAAAGAAAAACTGAAAAAACAAATTGCCGAAGACAAAGAAAAAGCAATGGCTGCCGGCGGTTTGTATGTTTTGGGGACGGAACGCCATGAAAGCCGCCGTATTGACAATCAGCTGCGCGGCCGTTCCGGACGTCAGGGTGACCCCGGAACATCTAAGTTCTTCCTGTCTTTGGAAGATGACCTGATGCGGATTTTCGGCTCGGAAAGAATGAGCAATATGCTGCAAAAACTTGGCCTGCCGGAAGGCGAAGCTTTGATTCACCCGTGGATTAACAAGGCCTTGGAAAAAGCCCAGCAGAAAGTGGAAGAACGCAACTTTGACATTCGTAAAAACCTGCTGAAATATGATAACGTTATGAACGATCAGCGAAAGGTAATTTATGAGCAGCGCCATGAACTGATGGAAGCCGAAGACGTAGCTGAAACGGTTGCCGAAATGCGAGAGGATTACCTTGCCGATGTTATCCATAATTATATTCCGTATGGCGCTTCTCCGAGCGAATGGCGTCCGGAAGAATTAAAACAGGAGATTACGCGTATTACCGGATTTGTACTCCCGATCAGCGAATGGGCTGCACAGCCGGAAGCCGAAGCCGCCCAGATTGAGGAGTATATTCAGGACGCTGTCCGTAAAGGACTGGCAGAAAAGAACCGCTTTGTTCCGGCGGAGCTGATGCATTTGGTCGAAAAAAGCATTCTGCTTCAGGTGCTTGACCAGTTGTGGAAAGAACATATTGCCACTTTGGATATGATGCGTCATACCATTGTTCTGAGAGCTTACGGTCAGAAAGATCCGTTGAATGAGTATAAGAAAGAAGCCTTCAAAATGTTTTCTCTGATGTTGGATCAGTTGCGTGAGAAAACAACATTCCTGCTGTGTCGCGCCCAGATTCAAAATGATGCGATTGATGCCCTGCGTGCTCAGGAACAAAAAGCGCAGAATGTTCAGGAAATCCATGAACAACCGGAAGCGTTGGTTGGCGGCGATACTCGTCCGGAAACGGCAACTGCGGAAAAAGCCGAACCTTTCCGTTATAGTAACGAACCTTTTGACCCCGACCGTCCGGAAACCTGGGGTAGAGTTTCCCGCAATGACCCATGCCCTTGCGGCAGCGGCAAAAAGTTCAAACATTGCCACGGTAAAGTATAGACTAAAAATCTCCCGTTTCAAAGTTGAGACGGGAGATTTTTTTTGAAATAAACGTAATCCATCAAAAAAAGGAGGCAAAACCTCCTTTTTTACATTACATCCGCGACACCGGAACATGGTCGGTATGGCGTGATAACAGAACTTGCAACCCTATTTGCCTTTGTCGATAATTCTTGTTATGAAATTTCTTTGCCGGATTTTTTCTCAAGAGCCTGCTTAACGGTTCTGCGGGCATTAAAATTGGCATTAAACATTGCATTATATTGATGCAATGGTGCATTTGCCTGAATCCAGACTAAGTCTTCGCAATAAAGGGAATAGAGCTTTTTCAGTTCTTCCTGAGAGAGTTGGTCAAGTTTGATCAAGCCTCCGAGGTCAAAAATTTCCTGGTGAATTTCTTTTCGCGTTCTCATGTTATTGTTATTTTAAAATTAAACACTAAAACACCAAGAATAAAATCTTGGAATAATATAAATACTAATAAAAGAAGAAGTCAGCAGATTAGCAAGGCAGAAAAATTAAGTCAAGATTTTTTATAAATTCTTCTCATAATCATCTATTCTTGCCAACAAATCATTAAGCTTGAGCCGGAGTTTTTTGTTTCCTGAGGCTTGCCGGAGAGCATTTTCGGCCTGCCGTCTGGCAGCTTTCAATTCCCCGATGCCAAGGCTGAACTCGGCAGCGGCATATTCGGCATATTCTCTTTGGCCCAAACCTTCATAAGCTCGGGAAAGCAGCATATAAATCAGACTCCCCGGCCTTTGAACTGCCGCCTGATTCAATTGGTTAACAATTTTTTGCAGTTTGCTTTTCGTCGGAGAGTTTTCCAGGGCGGCCTGAGCCCAATTGACTTTGAACAGAGCCGAATTAGGCATAAGGGACAATGCTTTGTCATATTCCGCCTCGGCTTGTCTGACTTTGCCGTTCTCAATATAAATCTGTCCTTTTAATTCATGAAAATACGGGTTGTCCGGTTCTCTGGCAATCAATTCGTCAGCGTTGCGCAAGGCCTGTTGAAGTTTCATTTGCTTAAAATAAGCAATTGTGCGGGCGTATAATGCCGGAGTGGATGTATCCGACGCCGGATATTTACGGAGTGTTTGTGTCGGAGATTCCAAAAAGCCGATAAGTTTGGCTTTTACCCTGTCAAACTTGTCGTCTTTGGCGGATGTAGTCGCAACGCCCGATTCTTTAACGGCTTGTTCCAAAAATGAAATTCTTTCCTTTGTCATCGGGTGCGTGCGGAAATAGGGCATTTCTTCTCGGCCGCTCATAATATTGCGCTGTTCAATTTTTTTCATAAAGTCAAGCATTCCGGCCGGTGATTTCTGATTGGCCTTTAACAATTTAACGGCAGCCTCATCAGCGCTTCTTTCTTCGCTGGTCCGGTAATTCAAAAACTGGTTGAGCGTAGCCCCCTGACTGCCGACCGCCATAGCCATTGCGACATCGCCGCGCCCGCCCAACACCGCTGCGGCGCCGGCAAGAACGGCAGAGGCAAGCCCGATTTTTTGCAAGGATTGCGCCTGAATTTTTCCGCGCAGGATATGCCCGCCTTCAATATGTCCGATTTCATGGGCAATCACGCCTTCAAGCTCATTGCGGCTGTCAGCGGCGGTAATGGTTCCTGTATGCACAAACAAATTATTGCCGTCACCGACAAAAGCATTCAGGCTGCTGTCCTGCACGATATAAAGCTTGTTTCGGTTAAAAGGAATACCGGCGGATTTAAAAAACGGTCTGGCCGTGTCGGCAAGAAACTGCTCTGTTTCTTCGTCAGAAATAATGATAATTGCCTGAGCTTCCCGGCATTCAAAAGCCAAAAAGGCCAACAGCAGAAAAATTCCGCTGTTGAGCCTTTTAAGCCAATGACTAAAAGAAGTTAACCTTTTATCAGTTTTTTCCACCAAGTTGTTTTTTCCTTTGTATCTTCCGTGCCGGCGGCATCAGAATTGGCCGTTGCCTTGTTCTCTGTCAGAGATGTAGTATTGCCGCGGCTGTTATACAAGATGATGGCTTCTTGTTTTTCTTTAACAACCGGTGCCGGTTTGCTGCCGGAATCGCGCGGTGTCCGGTCTTTGCGGTCACGATTGCCGTTTCTGTCGCGCCGTCCTCTGCGGTTGCGGTCACGACGGTCTCTGCGGCTGTTGTTGTTTTCTCTGTCGTTTTCTTCAGCCTGAACAGCTTCTTCGGCCGGAGCTTCGGAAGTGTCATTGTCGTTAGAAAATTCTTCCGGTTTTTCTTCTTGTTTTTCTCGGCGTGAATTTCTTTTGTTTTCGCGCCGTTCATTACGGCTGTCCTCACGTTTTTCTTTTTCAGCCGGCTTTTTGTCTTCTTCTTCGGACTTTGTGCTCTTAACCCGCTCAATCCGGTAATCGGAAACATTTTTAATGCTGTTGTCGGCACTGATGATAATGCTCATGCCATAACGCTTTTCCAAATCAATCAGTTTTTCGCGTTTATGATTCAGCAGATAAACCGCAATATCGCCCGGAACAAAAACATTGACCGAAGCAGAACGGTTGCGGATACCTTCTTCCTCAATGCCGCGCAAAATCAAAACGGCTGCGGAATCTGTGGTTCTGACAAGGCCTTTCCCGCCGCAGTAAGGACAGGTTGTATAATTGCTTTCAAAGAAAGAGGAGTGCATTCTCTGGCGAGAAAGTTCCAGCAGGCCGAAGCAACTCATCTTACCGACCTGAACACGGGAGCGGTCTTTTTTCAAAGCCTCTTTCATGCGGCGCTCAACGGCATGGTTGTTTGCCGGTTCGTCCATATCAATAAAGTCAATCACGACCAAACCGGCCAGATTACGCAATCTGAGCTGGCGGGCAATTTCGTCGCAAGCCTCCAAATTGGTCTTGAGCGCGGTTTCTTCCAAATCTTTTTCTTTGGTTGCGCGGCCGGAGTTCACGTCAATCGAAACCAGAGCCTCTGTCGGATTAATCACCAGATAGCCGCCGGACTCCAATTGCGCATTGGCGTCATGCAGCTTGTCAAGCTGGGTTTCAACCTGAAAACGCTGGAACAACGGCATTTCATTGTTGCGATAATTTTTGATTTTTTTCAGACTGTGCGGAGAAAGGATTCTGAAAAAGTCCTTGGCCATTTTATAAGCGTTGTCGCCGGAAACCAGAATCTCCGAAACTTCTTTGGTATAAATGTCGCGCAATGCCCGCTTAATCAGATTTCCTTCTTCATGAATCATCGCCGGAGCCTTGTTGCTCAAAGACGCGATTCGGATCTGATTCCAGCTTCGGATAAGATAATTGTAGTCGCGAACAATGTCGGCCTTGGTTTTTTCTTCGCCGGCGGTGCGGACAATAATGGACATATCGCTGGTCAGCGGCAGCTCTCTGACAATATTTTTGAGCCTCTTGCGATCGGCCACATTGGTAATTTTGCGCGAAACGCCGCCGCTCTTAATCCGGTTGGGCATCAAAACGCAGTATCTGCCGGCTAAAGATAAATAGGTTGTTAAAGCCGCGCCCTTGTTGCCGCGCTCTTCTTTAACAATCTGAACCAATAAAATCTGACCTTCTTTAATCACTTCCTGAATGCTGTGACGGTGATAAAGCTTGCGAGACTTCAAAAGTTTTTTCTGCAGGTCAAAATCATATTCTTGCTCGTCATCGTCATCTTCGTCAAAAGCCTCGTTTCCGCAAACTTCGTCGTCATCGTCATCATCGGCGGCGGAAGAAGGGGATATTTCTTCGCTGATACTGTCTTCTTCGGTCCCGCTGTCTTCGCTCAAAACCTTCAGCTCTTCTTTAGCCTCACGTTTTTTGCTGCGGCGCGGCCGTCTGCGATAACGGGATTTCCGTCCTTTTTCTTCTTCCTGATTGTCCTCTTCGGCTTCCGGCGTTTCGGCAGTGGAGTCAGAAACTTCTTCTGCCGCTTCGGCGGTTTGCTCTTCGGCTTCGGCCGGAGTGTCTTTCGCCTCGGATTCTTCAACAACCGCAGTGCTGACGTTTTCAACCGGTGCTTCAGTGTCGGAATTTTCCGATTCTGCCGATACGTCAGATTCTGCCACGGCCTGTTCGGCTTGTGCTGCAGCTTCCTGTTCTGCTTTCAGTCTTTCGGCTTCCAGACGGGCCTGTTGTTTTTCGGCGCGGATTCTTTCTCTTTCAAGTTCGCGTTCTTTAATTGCGGCTTTTTTGTTCTCGATAATCTCGTCAACTTCTTTGTCAACCTCGGCCAGCTCTTCTTCAGACACGTTATAATAGTCGGGATGAATTTCGCCGAAAGCCAAAAAACCGTGCTTGTTGCCGCCGTAATCCACAAATGCGGCCTGCAGGGAAGGTTCGACCCTCATAACTTTGGCAAGATAAATATTTCCTTTAATCTGGCGTCGATAAGCGGTTTCGCATTCAACATCTTCCAGCTTGTTTCCGTTAATAACCACAACCCGCGTTTCTTCCGGATTAGTGTCATCAATTAACATTCTTTTAATCATAAATAATAACTCCATTGCTTGGCCGTGTTTACAGCGGCCTGATTCTGATATGCCGGAGTTTGTCGACTTTAAACGGATTCCCTTTATCTGTAAGTCCGTCAATCTTAAAATATCTATATTCCCGAGCTGTATCAACAGCTTGTTTTTATATAAAAACTTTTTTATATTCACTTCAAGTCTAAAGTCTTATCTAAATGCTCTCAACTTGTTGTAAATACACAGACATCGTCCGGCAAAAACTTTTTCTCCCGGGTCAGATGAGGCCGAAAATATCAATGATAAAACGGCGGCATCAAAATTTGGTCTTGCAAAATCAGTCTTCTTAAGTGTAAATATTAAAACCAAACCCTGATACAAAAAAATTCATTTAACCCAACAATAAGATATACGAATTGTTTTAAAACACAACAACAAAATCATCTCAGGCACAAATTTTTTGCCGCGGAGTTTAACGACTTGGTAATGAATGTTTTGTATATTAGAACAAAATAAAAGGATTTTTGAATAGCGCATAATGTTGTCAGAGCTGAAAAAAAATATTGCCGTTTTTTTCAAAAGGTTCGCTGTATCGGCGGCCCTTGCGTTGTTTTGCCTGCCTTTTTTCGGCAGCGGCAGCGCAACTGCGGCAACAATCCAGTCTTTGCGTATCGGGCAGAACGCCGGCGGTATCCGTATCGTTTTTGATACCAATGCCAAAATCGGCTACAATGCTTTTTTGCTCAGCAGTCCGCGCCGTTTGGTAATCGACTTTGAGAACGTAACGCTCAATGCCAAAGTTGAAAAAAGCCTGACGAGCAATAACGTGCTGGAAAATCCCCGTATCGGACGCAATGTTGACACCGGTGCCGCCCGTCTGGCTTTTGACCTCAAACAGCCGGCCGTTATCAAAAAAGCTTTTATGCTTCCGCCGCAAATCAACTTTGGCTGGCGTTTTGTGGTCGATTTGGAAATCACCACCGAAAGCGACTTTTCCAAACATGTCGGTGCGGCTTATGCCGTGTCTGATGACGGCGGCTCTTCTTCCCAGAGCGTTAAAAATGCCAAAAACGTTAAAACTTCGTCCGCTTCGGAAAAAAGAAACAAAGCCAAAAAAATCATCGTGCTGGATCCCGGACACGGCGGACAAGACCCCGGAGCAATCGGCGTTTCCGGCGTTTATGAAAAAAATATCACGTTGTCGGCCGCCCGCGAACTGAAAAAAATCCTTGATGCCAAAGGCGAATATAAAGTTTATATGACCCGTAACCGCGATGTCTTTATTCCATTGCGCGAAAGGGTTAAAATCGCCCGCAAATATAAAGCGGACCTGTTCTTGTCCATTCACGCCGACAGCGCGTTAAACCGCAATGCCAAAGGCCTGTCCGTTTATACATTGTCAGAAAAAGCCTCCGACAAAGAAGCCGCCGCTCTGGCGGAACGTGAAAACAAAGCCGATGTTATCGCCGGCCTGAATTTTGCCGAACATTCCAAAGAAGTCTCGGATATTCTGATTAATCTTGCTCAGCGTGAAACCTTAAACCGCTCATCGGAATTTGCAACCTTTATGGTTTCGGAAATGCGCAAAAGCTGCAAGCTTTTGGACAATACGCACCGCTTTGCCGGATTTGCCGTTCTGAAAGCGCCGGATATTCCTTCCGTTTTGTTGGAAATGGGATACCTGTCTAACCGCTCGGAAGAAAAACTTCTGCGCCAGTTACCTTACCGCCAGAAATTGGCAAAATCGGCAGCAGCCGCCATTGATAAATATTTTGACAATATGCACCACGCCTCATTGTTTTAAGGATATTACGGCGAGCTTTCTTTTGTCATCTCCATGTTTTTTTATTGTATTGCCGGACTTGATCCGGCAATCCATTCTTCAAAGCACTCTCTCTCCCAGACTTCCCATTGGAGCAACGCGGGTTTCAAGGCACCGTACAAACCGACCGCCGCCGACGTTCGGCCGCGGTCTCTAGAGCACATTGCTGACAGTTGAGCGCCGCCCGTCGCACGGGTCATTGCCGGACTCTTTTTTTATTGTCATCCTCGGGCTTGACCCGGAGATCCATCTCCCAACCAGCATCCGGCGTGTTTCCTTATGGATTCTCGGGTGTAAATTCCCATAAATGGGCCCCTTGACACTTCGCAGGCTCAGCGATTTTATCCGGCTTTCATAGTGCCTGCGCGGCACACGACGCCGCATGCAATTGCGTCCCGTAGGGTTCGAACTTCGCACAAATCTAAGCTAAAGCTAAGGATTTGCCCTCGTTCTCACCAACTATCGACTTCAAGCCCGAGAATGACAAAAGAGAAAGCCCGAGAATGACAGGACAATAACCTTCATACATAAAATCTGAGAACGACTACTCGCAAGTGAAGTCGGCGTAATAGTAGCCGGCGCTGGCGCCGTAGGAGCAATACTGGAAGCGCGGGGTACGGCCCTGCGCTCTGCAACTAGCTTGCATATTATTACAAGTTACACCAAATCTTTGCATACAATAATCATAACAACTCATACCATAATTACTTCGACAAGAGCTATCATAAGAATGTAATGTACCCCCTCTATATCCGCACTCACTGGCTCCACAACAATATCCTTCTTTCGGTGCAGGACTATGGCAAGTACCATTCTCGCATGTCTGTCCGCTGGAACACTTTGAACTTCCGCAGCTTTCATAATAAGTAGTCCCGTTTCTTATGCATGATTTAGAACCAATATTTTTACACAGGTTTGCACAATCGGACGCAGTATACTGATAAATACATTGAAAATTACAAGTACCATTTTCGCACGTTTGCCCACTTGAGCACTTACTTGCCCCACAAGTTTCATAATAAATTATCCCATTTCTTAGACAATATTTGGAATTGCTATCAATACTTTTGCATTGTTTTCTGCAATTATCTTCAGTATATTGATACGTACAGTTTACAATCGGCGTTTTGCAAATGCCATATTCACATACTTCATTACCCAAGCAATAACTTGTCCCGCAAGATTGATAATAAGTTGTTCCGTTTCTGACACATGAATTATAACCGGTATACTTACACTCAGAAGCGCAGCTTTGGGTTGTGTACTGGTATGTACAGCTTGGTGCAGGGGTAACACAAGTACCGTTGTTGCAGTTTTGCCCGTAAGAGCATTTCGAGGAGCCGCAAGAAGCATAATAAGTCGTTCCGTTTTTTTTGCATGAGGTTGTTCCTGCATTTTTGCATTGAGAGGAGCAATAATCTGCGGTAAAAGTATAAGTACAAGCGCTTTCAGGGGTAAAGCAAAAATATTTGCTGGTATCAAAAGGGCATTTTACGCCACCGTTCGGACAATCGGAAAGCGTATATTTATAGCCGAGAGAGATACAATCTGGCGAGGAAGTACAGGATGAAGCCAAAGCCTCCGCCGCCGCCCCGACCACAGTCATTCCCGCAACACTTAATAACAATTCTTTTTTCATGTTTTGGCTCCTGATAAAAAATGAAAATATCTACTCGCACAAAATATAGGCACTACCATAATTATCACCATCGGCTGTACCACAAAATCCAAATTTCGGAGTACGTCCGGCAGCTAAACACTTTTCTTGAATATACTTACAACTATAGCCAAATCGCTGAATGCAATAATCATAGCAACTTTTGCCAAAAGTATTTTGGCAATAACTATCATTAGAGTTCAAAGTGTCACCGTTATATCCGCAATTTGTTATATATCCGCAGCAATATCCTTTTTCCGGAGCAGGGTTAACACATGTCCCATTTTCACAAGTCTGTCCGCTTGAGCATTTACTTGTTCCGCAAGATTGATAATAAGCTGTTCCGTTTCTGATGCATGATGAACCAGAGGTGTATTTACATTGTCTGGCGCAATCTTGTGCCGTATACTGGTATGTGCAACTTGGTGCAGGGGTAACACAAGTACCGTTGTTGCAGTTTTGTCCGTAAGAGCATTTCGAGGAGCCGCAGGAGGCGTAATAAGTCGTACCGTTTCTGGAACAAGTGAGAGAACCAACATTCTTACACTCTGCGGCACAATTTTCTTTGGTATATTGATAAGTACAGGATGAAACAGTTTCGGGGCAAAAATATTTTCCGCTGTCATATAAACAGGCCAAACCTTTTCCGCCGCATTGTGAATATGAATATTTGTAGCCGAGAGAGGCGCAATCCAGTTCCGGCATGCAAGCGGCATTTGCTTCGCTGCAAAACAAAAACGCCACGCTTAATAACAATCCTGTTTTCATATTCTTAACTCCTCTGTCTTTTATCTAACTCTATCTATCCCTATCTAACTCTCCCTAACCCTCTCTTATCAAAGAGAGGGAAAACATGTAAAAGCCGAGAACGACTACTCACAACTGAAGTTGGCGTAGTTGAGGTTGGCGGCGTCGAGGCAATACTGGAAGCGCGGGATACTGCCCTGTGCCCTGCAACTGGCTTGCATATCACCACAATCAGGCCATCCATAATTCTCTCTACAAACCCTATAGCAATTCTTGCTATAATTGTTCTGACACCAGCTTTCATTTGCGCTGCAACCGCTATACCCGCAGCAATAACCGCTTGTTGCAACACTATCATTTCCGGATGATGAACCCATTTCCTCGCAATACCATTTAGTCTTGTCGAAGGGGCAGGCTATGGCAGGTTTTCCCGAGCAGGCGGATGATGATTGCAAATACCCGAGGGTTGAGCAGTTTGTTACCGGAGCAGAACACCATTCGATATAACCGTTTTGACAACCGTCAAGACATTGGGAATACTTTTTTGTACTGCCGGTATAGCAGTAATTTCCGTTATCCACGCCGCCGTAAGCCGAACAGGTAGAGTAACCGTCACAGGGATTCTCTTTACGCTTGTAAAGTTTGCCTTTTGTGCAATGGTCGCAATAATCGTTCCCATCTTTGATATAGCCTGTTGTGCCGCCCGAGGTCTGTGCGTCAGTATAGGCATATCCGGCCGGACAAGAGGTTTGACAGCATTGCCGGCAGTCATAACCGCAGGAATCTTTGCCGACAATAGCGCCGCTCTCACAGCCCGAGACCTTTGAATTCTCCGGACAATTTTTGGACGGCGTGTCATTGCAGCATTTGGCATAAGAAGCATCCCATTCGCACAATTCAGTTTTGTCAGGGCGGGAACAGTTGTTGACATATCCGTTGTCTTTACAGGCCTGAGCCGTGTCCTGCCGGCATTCTTTGTACCAGTCAAGCCCGTTTGGGCATTGCAAATGAGGATACCAAGTCGGACCGAGGTCATAACAGGCTTGCGGGGATTTTGAGTAACCTTTGTTTTTGCAATATTGCTCTTCGGAACATTTTGTGTAACTTTCGTCACGAGAACAGGTTTGAGAATAATCTGGTGCTGTTCCTTCCGGACAGTTAAAATGATACCCATTATCTTCGCACCATGAGGAATCCGAGTTGACATCATCAAATTCCGGCAAGCCTAAATTACAATCCGGCAAAAAACAGATACCGGCCAAAGCAGAAGAAGTTAAAGGTGGAAGAAAGACCGACGCTCCGACGGTAAAAGTAGCAATAGAAACCGCCGAAATAGATTTCATGTGTAGCATAGTAGATTTCATCGGCTTTCTCCCAAAGCAAACGTGCTTTACCCGGCCGGCTGTCAACGCCGTGCCCAAGCTGTCACGTTGTTCTTTCTTTTCTGTGACACACACCGTGCCCAGAATGGTCAATAAAAATTCTTTTTTCTTTGTCATATATCCCGTCAGAGCAACGCGGTCTCTGGAGCACATTGCCTCCAACTGAGCGCCGCCCGTCGCACGGGTCAATACTAAAAAGTACTATACCATACGCGCGCGAGATTGTCAATAAGATTTGAGAGGTTATGCGAAGTTTTTGGCTAGACAGGCAAAACATACGGAAAGCCCGCTGAAAAAGCATATGTCTTTTGTCGGAATGATGGTAAGGACAGGGGGAAAAATAAAAAATTTCTTTGCAATTTTCTTAAATTGTAATAGATTAAGCACGAGATTCTAAACAATAAGATTAAAAAGCCCTAAAACCACGGATTTGAAATGTTAAAAACGCTGTCTTCTTTATTAAGCACCTTTTTCTTTTTTGCAGTAATTGTGTTTGTTGTCTTAATCAGCACAATCTGGGATTATGCCGGAAAACTGCCGGATTACCGCCAGCTGGCCAAATACGAGCCGGCTGTTACGACCCGCCTTTATGCCGGCGACGGCCGTTTGTTGATGGAATATGCAACGGAAAAGCGCTTCTTTGTACCGATAGATAAAATTCCAGAAAAGGTAAAGAACGCGTTTATTGCGGCAGAAGACAAAAAGTTTTATTCCCACTCCGGCATTGATTATGTCGGAATTGTCCGTGCGGTTTTGAGCAATATTAAAAAAATCGGTACCGGCGCCCGTCCCGGCGGCGCTTCGACAATCACCCAGCAGGTGGCCAAAAACTTTCTGCTGTCGTCCGAGTTGTCTTACAGCCGAAAAATCAAAGAAGCTATTTTGGCAACAAGAATTGAACAGGCTTTTTCCAAAGATCATATTCTGGAACTTTATCTGAATGAAATTTATCTCGGAAACCGCTCTTACGGCGTTGGTGCCGCTGCCCTGAACTACTTTGGCAAATCATTGGATGAGCTGACTTTGGAAGAAGCCGCTTATCTGGCTGCTTTGCCTAAAGGGCCGAACAATTATAACCCCAAAACCAAAAATGCCGCGGCCGTCGCCCGTCGCAACTGGGTAATTGACCGTATGCTTGAAGACGGTTATGTCAGTGAGGAAGAGGCGCTTGCCGCTAAGGAAAAGCCGTTGGTGACCATTCAGCGGAATAATGAATTTGTAAAAGATTCGCAGTATTTTAGTGAAGAAGTCCGCCGCCGCATTACCGACAAATTCGGAGATGATGCCTTGTATGAAGGTGGACTGCTGGTGCGGACGACAGTTGATCCGAAATTGCAGGAAATTGCCACGGAAGTCTTTAGAAAAGGCGTGCAGGATTACGACAATCGCCACGGTTGGCGCGGAGCCGTTGCCAATATCAGTCTGGACGGCGATTATAAGGAGGCTCTTGCCAAAATTGAAATGCCCAAAGGTGCTGATAAAAACTGGCAGAAAGCCGTGGTGTTGGAAACCTCCAAAGACAAAGCCGTTATTGAAACCGGCGGCGGAGAGCGCGGAACCATTCCTCTGGCCTTTATGCCGACTGCCGGCAAGACGCTGAAAAATCAGGGGATCACCGGTCCTCTGGGCAGTGTTGCCAAATATCTGGAAAAAGGCGATGTGGTATATGTGGAAAAGGCAACGGAAAAAGAAATCTCAGCCAAAAAACTGGCGGCGGACAGCTACCATTTGCGTCAGGTGCCGGATGTTCAGGGAGCATTGATTGCGCTTGACCCGCATACCGGCAGGGTTCTGGCAGCTGTCGGCGGATATGATTTTTCCCAGTCGCAGTTTAACCGTGCAACGCAGGCCAAACGCCAGACCGGTTCTTCTTTCAAGCCTTTTGTTTATATTACGGCGTTGGATAACGGCTATTCGCCGACAGATTTGATTCTGGACGCGCCTTTTGTTCTTGATCAGGGTGAGGGGCTGCCGAAGTGGAAGCCCAAAAACTATTCCGTCAATTTCTATGGCCCGACAACATTACGTCAGGGAATTGAAAAATCGCGCAATCTGATGACCGTCCGTCTGGCACAGGACTTGGGTATGGATAAAGTTTCGGAATACGTCCGCCGTTTCGGGATTAATGATAATCTTCCCAAGCTGCTTTCCATGTCTTTGGGCGCTTCCGATACCCGCCTGATTAATATGGCAGCGGGGTATGCCATGATTGTAAACGGCGGCAAAAAAATTGAACCTTATTTCATTGAGCAGGTGCAGGATCGCAACGGCAAAACCATTTTGAAGCATGACAAACGCGAATGCGTCGGCTGCAATGTTGACTTTTATGAAAGTCAGGAAACGCCGAAACTGGCTGATACTCGCGAACAGATTGTCGATCCGCTCAGCGCTTATCAGATGACCAGTATTCTTGAAGGTGTGGCAATCCGCGGAACAGCCTCGCGTCTGCGGACATTAAACAAACATCTGGCCGGCAAAACCGGAACCACGAACGACAATAAAGATTCCTGGTTTATCGGCTTCTCTCCGGATCTGGTCGTAGGTGTTTATCTCGGCTTTGACGAACCGAGAACTTTGGGCAAACGTGAAACCGGCGCAACGGCGGCACTCCCGATTTTCTATGATTTTATGCGTGAGGCTCTGAAAAATCAGCCGGATATTCCTTTCCGTACTCCGAACGGCATCAAGCTTGTACGGGTTAATCATACGACCGGCAAACCGGCGACGCCAATGGATAAATCCGTGATTGTCGAGGCTCTGAAACCGGATTTTGACTTTGACAAACAGGCGCAAAGGGTGATCGGCGGAGAAACGCCGGCTGCTGACGGCAAAGAAACACCGTCTTCCGGTTATTCTGCCGAAGAGGGCGGAGATTTTCAATTGGGCGGACAATATTAAGGAGTATAAAAGAGATGCGAGCCGAAATTGCAGAAGTTGTTGAAGAAATCAGGCAGTCGTTAGAACTGCTGAGGAGGTCTCTTTGACTATGATAACGCCGTATTGCGCCTGAGCGAACTCAACGCGTTGGGTGAAGATGCCAATCTTTGGAGTGACGCCGAAAAAGCCAAAAAGCTGATGAGCGAAAAAACGCGTCTGGAAGACAATCTCGGGCATTATGATACGATGCTCAAGACCCTGAATGATACGGTTGATCTTGTGGAAATGGCAGAAACAGAGGATGATGAAACCGTCATTGCCGAAGCGTATCAGGAACTTCTGACCTTAAAAGAAGAGGCCAAACGCGGTGAACTGGAGGCCTTGCTCTCCGGAGAAGTCGATGCTAATGACGCCTTTCTGGAAGTTCATGCCGGCAGTGGAGGCACCGAGGCTCAGGACTGGGCGGAAATGCTGGTTCGTATGTACAGCCGCTGGGCGGAAAGCCGCAAGTTTAAAACCGAATATATTGAAGAAACCGAAGGCGATGTGGCCGGCATCAAATCCGTGACTCTGAAAATTTCTGGACATAATGCCTATGGCTGGCTGAAGTCTGAAACCGGCGTCCACCGTCTGGTACGGATTTCGCCTTTTGACAGCGCCGCGCGCCGCCATACCAGCTTTGCTTCTGTCGGTGTCTATCCGGTACTGGATGATGATATTGAGATTGAGGTCAATGAAGTCGATTGCCGGGTCGATACCTATCGCGCCAGCGGTGCCGGCGGCCAGCATATTAACAAAACCGATTCTGCAGTCCGGATAACGCATATTCCGACCGGAATCGTCGTACAATGCCAAAACCAGCGTTCCCAGTTTCAAAACCGTGATGCGGCATGGAAAATGCTCAAAGCCCGCCTGTATGAACTGGAACTCAAAAAACGCGAGGAAGCCGAGCAGACCATGCGCGACAATCAAAGTGACATTGGTTGGGGGCATCAGATTCGCTCTTATGTCTTGCAGCCATACAAAATGGTCAAAGATTTGCGGACGGAAGCAGAAACTTCTGATACCAAAGCCGTATTGGACGGCAATATTGACATGTTCTTGAGTGCGGCGCTCGCACATAAATTATGATGAGGCGGAAATGAATAAATTTGGAAAATGGTTAAAAAGGGGTGTCGCAGCCGGTGTTGTTCTTTATGCTTTGTTTTGCGCGGCCGTATATTTTTATCCGCAATACTTTTTTTACAATCCGATAAGCACGCCTTCAAATCTGGACAATGCCCGTGCCAAAGGCTTTATGGCCGAACGCGTGGATTATGCTTCCGAAGACGGTACGCCGCTGTTCGGCTGGTATATTCCGCCCCGCCGGAACAATTTGCCGCTGGTTGTCTTTATGCATGGCAATTCTTATAATGTGGAAACCTTTTATCATAAAATGCAGCCGCTGGCTGAAGCCGGATATGGAGTCTTTATGCCGGAATACAGAGGCTTTGGCGGTGTGGAGGGCAAAATTACGCAGGCCAATCTGGAGGCTGATGCCATTGCTGCCGTCAAAAAGCTGCGGCAAATGGGGTATGACAATTCCCGTCTGGTGATTTACGGCATGTCTTTGGGCTCCCATATGGCAACCAACAGCGTTTACAAACTTCAGAATGACGGAAACTTTGCCGGTCTGATTTTGGAAGTGCCGTTTGATAATATTGAAAACGTTGTCCGTCTGGTTGTGCCTGTTCCGCTGCCGCTGCAATATATTGTCCGTGACAAATACCACAATGAAGAAATGCTTTCCGGTGTAAACGCGCCGCTTTTGCTGATGGGCGGCACGCATGACCGTACTGTTCCCGTTGAATTGGCAAAAAAATTATATACATTTGCTAAAGAACCGAAAAATATGATTATATATCAGGGAGGGACACACAGCGGATTGTACGATCTGCAGAATTATAAAGATGTTCTTTCATGGCTCGGAACCTTAACAAGAAAGTAAAAGATGAAAATAATCAGCAATCGGGCATATATTTTTCATAAAACGATGGATTATCTCGGGGTTGCCGTCCTCGGGCTGATTTTATTATTTTTGTGGCAGCTTTACAGCGGACCGATAGCCATTCCTTTCTTAAAGCCTTATATTATAAAAGCATTGAACCATGATGATGCCGAATATCAGGTGTCGTTGGATTCCGTCAATCTGGAGCTGGTCAGATCAATCAAGCCGGTTAAGATTATTGCCAATAACGTGTCTTATCGCAAGACGGACGGCAGTTTTGTGGTCAGTGCACCCAAGACTTCCGTTTCGTTCAGTATCCGTGCGCTTTTGCACGGTGTCGTCGCTCCGAGCAATATTGAGGTCAGCAGCCCGCGGATTTACGTTTTTACTGATTACGGCGTTCAAAAAGAACAGGAAAATATTGCCAATCAGAAAAAGCTGGCTTTTTATTTTGATTATTTTGAGGACTTTCTGGAACGCTTCAATTCCGATGACCAGACTTATTCCGAGAGCTATATCAACGGAATAGAAATTAACAATGCCGAAGTGGAATTGCACGAAGTTGATCTCGGGCGCAAATGGGTATTTTCAGACTTGAACTATCGTTTTGACCGGAATTTTACCTCTATTGAATCGGACATCAGCGCCTTGCTGAAGTTTGAGGATCAACTGGCCTCGGTCGGTTTGAATCTGGAATATAAAATGCTGGGCGAAAAACTGGCGATGGAATTTTATTTTTCTGACGTCGTCCCGTCACAAATAGCGGCTTCCCTGCCGGCCGGCGGTTTTGCCGATGAGCTTGCCAAAGTCAATTTGCCGTTAAGCGGCAAGCTGGACGCTTTGATAGATTTTCGCAGTGTATTGAAAAACAAGGATGATATGGCCAAGAGCCTTGATGACGCTCTTGAGAAAATGAGCTTTTCTCTGGAAGGCGGCAACGGCAGCATCCAGTTTTCGGAAGGCGCGGATTATAAATATAATATCGCCTCTTTGGTGCTGGGCGGAAACATCTCTGCCGGATTAGACAAGGTCAGCATCAAAGACGCCTCTTTTGATTTGGATAACCAGAAAACCAAACTGAACTTGGAATTGACCGGACTGAAAAAATATTTTCTAGAGCAGTCGGCCGAGGATCTGAAGGTTTCTTTTCAAGCTGATATTGCCGAACTGAAGTTTGATGACCTGTACCGGCTCTGGCCGCGGGCTCTGGCCGAAGACGCCTGGGTTTGGAGCGAAGACAGCCTGTATGGCGGCAAGGCTAAAAATGCCCGCTTTAATGTGGACTTTGCTTATGATAAAAAACAAAAGTCCGTGGTGTTTAAAGACTTTAAGGGCAGGGCGGATATCGACGGCGTCAATCTGAACTACCTGCGCGGAATGCCGGATATTCAAAATATATACGGAACATTCAGTATTGATTCCAAAGAATTGAAAGTCGCCATTGACAAAGGTGTTTCAAACGGCGTTATCATGACCGGCGGTTCGGTTTTGCTGTATGATCTGGATAAAGAAGACAGTTTTGCCGACATTAATATTATTGCCGAGAGTTCAATTACCGACGCCCTGAAGCTGATTGACAACCCGCCGTTGGGTTTTGCATCGGAAATGGGATTAAAGCCCGACAGTATTGAAGGAACGGCCGTCACCGATTTGGGCCTGAAGTTTGAGTTGCGCAACGACCTCGGAACAGACGATGTTCAGGTCAGGGTCAAGTCTGACTTGAAAGATGTGACCATTCCCAAGATTGTTGGCGAAAAAGACGTTAAGGCGCAGGAGCTTAAAATGGACGTAACCAATGCCGGTATGTTGATTGAGGGGAATGTTACGCTTGACGGATCACCGTTTAAACTGGTTTGGAGTGAGAATTTTACCAAAGAAAAAAAATACAACAGCCGTTACCAGTTGTCATTTTTGTATGATAATGCTTTCAAAAAGAAATGGGGCATTGATTATGAGATTCTGAACCCGCCTTATATTGACGGCAAGGCCGAAGTTCTGGCCGAGATTACCTCCTATCCGCAGGACAAAATGAAAGTCAGCCTCAATGCCGAACTGACAAACGCAAAATTGGATTTCTCTTTTTTGGGATTGACGAAGAAACTGGGCGAAAAAGCATTGTTAAAAGCGGAGATTGATGTTGATAACGGAAAAATTGTTTCTATCCCGTTATTGAGTTTTGATAAATTTGACTTTAACCTTCAGGGCAAAATTGCTTTTAATAAAAACCAGCAGGTAACAACGGTCGACATCTCGGGTATTCGGGCTCCCAAAACGGCAGCCAAGGCCAAAATCGAGTTTGCGTATAAGCCCAAAGAAAAGGTCAAAATTAACATTTCCGGTACCAGCTATGACTTGTCCGCTCTGTTTGCACAGAAAGAAAATGCCAAACCCAAAAACAATAAAAATGTTAAAAATACAAAGAGCCTGTCCCGCCCCAAAACGGAAGACAGCCTGAAAAACGTGACCGATACCGACATTAATATTGCCGTTAATAACCTTTGGACCAGTGAAAAATCAATGATAAAGAATTTTGCCGGTTCTGCCAAACTTGTCAACGGTATTGGCATCAAAGAAATGCATTTGGTCGGAAACTTTACGTCATCGCCTCATTCTTATCTGCGGCTGAATTATGTACCCCATGCCAATAAGGAATACCGTCTGGATATTGACAGCAACGATGCCGGAAACACGCTCAAATTTTTGCGGATGTATGATAACATGAAAGGCGGCCGGCTGAACGTGAGTGCACGTCGCGATAAAAACAAAGATTTTGTCGGTCATGCCAAAATTCGTGATTTCAGTGTTCATAACACGCCGGTTCTGGCCAAACTCCTGACTGTGGCTTCTTTTACCGGCATGGTAAATCTTCTGACCGGCGAAGGCGTGAAATTCTCGCATTTTGATGCTCCTTTTACCTATTCTGATCAGATATTGTCGGTAAAAGAGGCAAAAACCTTTGGAAATGTATTGGGGATTACGGCCAACGGCAGCTACGATTTGTACTATGATGATATCGATATCAGCGGCGTGGTTGCACCGGCTTACAGCCTGAACAGCTTTATCGGCAAAATCCCGTTGGTCGGAAACCTGCTTTCCGGCAAGGACGGTACGGTTTTTGCCGCCAATTATAAGATTAAAGGCAATATTGAAGATCCTCAAATCAGTTTAAATCCGCTGTCGGCCCTGAGTCCGAGCTCGTTAAAAGATATGCTGTCTTCCATTTTTGGAGGGGGCAATGACAAATAGGCTGAAAATCGGTGTGGATTTTCACGGCGTTATTACGGCAAACCCTCATTTTTTCAGTGCTTTCACGCAAGAGGCCGTCAAACGCGGCTGGGAGATTCATGTCATCACCGGCGGCCCCGGCAGCGTTATCTGTCAAATGCTGGACGACTGGAAAATTTCTTATACCACCGTTTTTGCCATTTTGGATTTTTACGCAGCCTTAAATAAAGTGACTTATAAGAAAAATAACGACTTTCATATTGAAGATAAATTATGGAACAGCGCCAAGGCCTTATATTGTCAGGAACACGGTATAAATATTCATATTGATGACAGTACGATTTATAAAAAATGGTTCTCCACGCCATATTGCCTTTATGATGCTTTTGACAACAGCTGCCGTCTGGATAACGGAACGGAAATGGATTTCTCTGCCGGTGCCGTTGCCGCATTAAATGAAATCGGGCGGGTGGCGGAAAAGGCATAAGGCGTCCGGAATCCGCTTTTTCAAATCAAAATTTTAAACGAATCTTAAGAATTCCCCGTTACACTATGCGCGGAAAAAAAGGATAATGTGCCTTTGTGGGCAGAAAGCTCAAAACTGACGGCTATAAACGAAAGTAAGTCTACAAGTCTGATTTATAAAGACTAAATAAGACGACATTCGTCAATAATATGCCGTAAGGCCCGAGATAAAAGGTGAGTGGTAATGATAAGTGAAGAAATTGTCCATGTCAAAGGTCAGCCCCGAAAGCTGGTCGTGTTTTTGCACGGCTATATAGACAGTGCGCCGGCGCTTGACCGAAAAATTAATGTTCTGACAGACGGCTTGGACAATGCTGCAATTCATATCCCGCAGGCGCCCGTAATTTGTGAAGTTCATGAAAACAAACGCCAGTGGTATTCCATGCATCGTTTTGACCCTGACGATGCCCGTAAATTTGTTCCGACCATGGAAGAATGTGCGGCCATTTATGACCGGATGGGACTGGGGCTGGCAGAGGCCTATGCTTATCTGAATGAGTATATTGAAGAACGTCTGGACTTATACGGGCTGGAAGCCAAAGACCTGTATCTTTGCGGCTTTTCGCAGGGAGCCATGCTGGCATTGTATTATGCTTTGCAGCATGAAGAAACAATCGGCGGCTGCATCAGCTTTAGCGGCATCTTAACCCCGCATACTTATTTGCTCAAACATCACAAAGCCGCACCGGATATCTTGCTTATCCATGGCAATGCCGACAATCTTGTCCGTTTTGAAGCCCTGAACTTTACACGCAGCCGGCTTGAGCAAATGGGGTGCAGCGTTTCGACTTATGTTGTAAAAGACGGCCGACACATGGTAACGGAAGACGGGCTGGCTCAGGCTTTGGAATATATCAACGGTCGCCATCTGAAACAAAAGGCTGTTTAAGGCTTAAAGAAAAGGCCGCGGCATGACCACGCCGCCGTCGGAACTCAGGCTTCCGGTAATGCGCCGCACATTCAAATCAGAATTGTCTCCTAAGGTCCGATGATAAATATCGGCATAATTTCCGTGTGCTTTCAACGCTTCGCGAAAACCTTTCGGATTCATTTCAAACTTCTGCCAAAGCTTGGGATCCAATCCGAGCATATTGCGAATGGACTGGTCTTGCGCATTGTTTAAAATATCAACGTTTGTCGTGGTAATGCCGTATTCTTCCGCCAGATACAGGTTGTTAATCAGCCAGCTGATAATGCTTTGCAGCCTTGTGTTGTCACTGCTTACATAAGCATATACCGGTTTTGCGGTAATCACTTCCGGCAAGACGGCAACTTTTGACTTTTGCTGCTCATAAGCGATAGATTTCAAAAAAGCTTCGTTACCGGTTATCAGGGCGCAGCGGTTCAGCATAAAAGCTTCTTTAGCCTTCTGCTGGCTGGGAAATTTAATGGGCTTGAGCTTAAGTTTGTATTGCCTGTTGTACAAATCAAGATTATACAGCTCTTCCGAATTGTTGACGGCACAAACCGTTTTTCCCTTAAATTCCAGCATGGAAGTTGCTTCTCCGGGGTTGCGTGCTGCAAACATCTGCCGGTCAAAATACAACAAACCGGCCGGAACAATCCGGCGTGAGATGTCCAGAGAGGCGGAATACGGCGTATTTCCGAGCATAACGTCAACTTTGCCTGATTGCAGGGCTGCGGCCGCTTCAGATTGCGGCACGTTTACCAGCTCAAAATATTTTTCATTGCCGAAAATGGCTGAGGCAAAAATTTTGCACATTTCCGCATCAAAACCCTGCCATTGTTTTTCTTCGTCGCGATAAGCAAAAGCACGGCTGTCCAGTGTCGTGCCGCAGCGAATGGCGCCACGCGACTTAATATAGCGCAGCCCTGCATCTTCCGCCTTTGCGGAAAGTGTTGTAAAAAAACAGGCCGTTAAAATAAAAATTGCGTGTTTCAGTTTCATTTTTTTAACCAATATGCTATACTATAAACTCAGGCAAAATTAATATAAGGCATTTTTTCATGAAACGTAATCATTTTTTGCAACTTATTATCGTTTGTTTTTTCTGGCTGACGTTTTCCGGAGCTCACGCCGCGCCGATTGATAAAACCATGGCCGAAAACTGGGTGCGCGACAAAGGAAACCTGTTGCTGAATACGTTTAATGAAAAAGACCTTGCCGTCAAATATCAAAAACTTGATTCGCTTTTTGTAAAATACGTAGACCTGAATTATGTCGGCAAGTTTGTGCTCGGAAAATACTGGAAGCTTTTGAATGAAAAACAGCAAAAAGAGTACCTTTCCTTGTTTCACCGATACGCTTTGTCTTTATACAAAGGCTTTCCGCTGAGCTTTGACAACCGCCTGTCTTTTAAGGTCGGAAAAGTTGACAGCCGCGAAAATTATACCGATGTCTGGACCGTCATAAATTTGGCACCGGCGCAAAAAGACGGTGTCGACACGACCATTAGCGTTGCCTTCCGCCTGCATAAAGAAAATGATGAAATCAAAATCATTGACATCACGTTAGGGGAGAGCAGCCTGATTTTATCTTACCGCAGCCGTTTTTATCAGATGATGGAAGAAGCCGATTCTGACCCGTCGTGGTTTTTGGAAGATTTGCAAACCATCACCGAATCAAACGAGAAAAATAATCAGCAGCAGCTGCAAAATTCCGAATTGAGCCAAAAACCCGCGGCATTGCCGGTACAATTGTAAAAAGCTGTTGAATTTCCTGATATATAAGATTATTATCTCTCTCATGTTTTGAATGAGGAGAAAAAGAATGACTAAAATATATCTGCATAATACCGTCAGCCGCCGCAAGGAGGAGTTTGTCCCGATTGACGCTGAAAATGTGCGGATGTATGTCTGCGGCCCGACCGTTTATGACAAGGCTCATCTCGGCAATGCCAAAACTTCGGTGGTCTTTGACGTCTGGTACCGGCTGTTGCGCGCTGTTTACGGGGCAGAACACGTTACTTATGTTTCCAATATCACTGATGTTGACGATAAGATTTTGAACAAACATAAAGAAACCGGAAAACCCATTCGCGAAATTACCGAACAAACCTATCAATGGTATCTGGATGACATGAAGCGCCTGAACGTGCTGGATCCGGACTTTCGTCCGCGTGCGACCGAATATATCGGCGAGATGATTGAGCTTGTCAAACGCCTGCTTGCCAACGGTCATGCTTACGAGGCTGCCGGTCATGTCCTGTTTAGCGTTGATTCTATGCCCGCTTACGGCTTCTTGTCCGGCCGCTCGATGAAAGAAATGCTTGCCGGCGCCCGCATTGACGTCGCTGATTATAAGAAAAATCCGGCGGACTTTGTGTTGTGGAAGCCGTCCGATGCAGATCAGCCGGGCTGGGACAGCCCTTGGGGTTACGGCCGTCCTGGCTGGCATTTGGAATGCTCGGCCATGAGTTCAAAACTGCTGGGAAATGATTTTGACATTCACGGCGGCGGTTCGGATTTGATTTTTCCGCACCATGAGAACGAATGCGCTCAGTCCTGCTGCGCTTTTGAAGATTCAAAATTTGCCCATTACTGGATTCATGCCGGTATGTTGATGGTAGACGGTGTTAAAATGTCCAAGTCCTTAGGCAATTTTTATATTGTTGACGAGATTTTGGCCAAATATCCGGCCGAGGCTTTGCGCCTTTTGTTCCTGAGCGGGCACTACCACCAGCCGTTTAACTTCACTTTTGAGGGCTTGAATCAGGCTAAGGCGACATTAGACAAGTTTTATAACGCTCTGCTCAAAACCGCAGATGTCGAGGTTGATAAAAACATTGCGCCGGACAACCGGATTCTGGAGGCCATGGCAGATGATCTGAACACACCGCTGGCAATTTCTTATCTGCATGAGATTGTAAATAATCTGAATAAGGCCGAAAGTACGGAAGACAAACGCAAATATAAATCTCAGCTGCTGGCGGGCGCCGGTTTGCTGGGGCTTTTGTGGCAGCAGCCGGAAGTCTGGTTCAAAGGCGGAGACAATGCCGCAGCTCTGGACGAGCAGGCAATTGAAGCCAAAATTGCCGAACGTCTGGCCGCCAAAAAGAATAAAGACTATGCCTTGGCTGATAAGATTCGCAATGACTTGAAAGAGCAGGGAATTTTACTCGAAGACGGCCCCTCGGGCACGACTTGGAAAATTGCCTGATTTCTATAGATGTTCCTTGGCAAACAAAACGTTCTGACCGACAAACAATAAAAAACGCCGCTTTAATAAGCGGCATTTTTCTTGTATTTGGAATTTACGACTTAATTTCACACTTTATAAAATTTACGCAGCAAAGGCGTATAGTGTAGTTTGCGGCGGGTGGCGGAAGAAGATATTTCTGACGGGGGAGGAAATAGAGGGTGGTCGGGAAAGATAGATATGCAGTTGACAAGATCTTGTTCTCGCAGGCGGACGGTTGATTTGTAATAATATATATCCGGCGGCATCACATTAAATGCTTTGGGATTATTAGATTTTTTGTTACTCACTTTTATTTCCGATCATTATAAAAAAAAGCCCCTGAGCGGCAGGGGCTTTGGTGGTGTTAATTTATTTTATATTCTTCTGTTGAATCTTGAATGTTTTGACAAACGGCTTTTGCAAAAGATTTCTTGGCAATGTAAGTCAGGAAAAGCGGCTCTTCCAATTTTAGCACCCCCAAAGCCTCTTCCAGTGCTTCAAAACTTTGATGAATTTTGCTGATCAAAACGGCGTTGCTGTTAATTAAGTCGTAGTCCGCATTAATGTCTTCATTAATATTTCTCATCACTACCTCCTAAAGGAATTTTTTTGTGGATAACTAAATTCAGTCCTCGACAAGAATATTAGCAATAAATTTTTAATCTGGGTAGTAGGTAAATTTCGATACCTGTGTACGAAAAATAGGTACACCTGAAAGTGTTGAAATTTTATAATAAATTCATATATATAGGCAACCTCATTCAAAAAAACGGGCGCTTTTTTATAAGGCGCCCGTCTCGATTCCCTTGGATTCTCCTGGGTTACGGCTCCATGACAATACATTCGATTCCGTTATTTTTGTTGTCAATAAATTTTTTAAAGTCAAGTGGATTAACCGGACCTTGTGTAAACAAATCATAGTGAATCGGTACCACGGTTTTAACGCCGAGCCATTCAGCTGCCAACGCCGCTTGCGGAATATCCATGTTTACGCGTCCGCCAATCGGAATAAGCGCCATGTCCGGCTGATAAATTTCTTTAACCAGTTTAAAGTCAAGATTGATTGCCGTGTCGCCCAGATGATAAATCCTGATGCTGCCGAAATCAAAAATAATGCCGGCGGATATGTCAAACGGCGTGTTGTCAGGCAAAAGCCCGCTGTGTACGGCCGGACGAAAAACAGCCTTGCCCCACGGAAAAAGCTGCTCAACGCCGACCGGAACGCCAAAAGCCTTGGCGCCGTTATTTTGCAGATAACGTGCAACTTCAAAAGTCGTCGTGATGGTAACGTCATTTTTTCGGGCGATGCTGATCGAGTCGCCGACATGATCCGGATGTCCGTGCGTGATGAGAATGTCGTTGACAATAATTTCGTCCGGCGTTTTGGTTGCCATCGGAGCATTGGTCAAAAAAGGATCAACGGCAATCTTATGGCCGTCTTTTTCAAAAATAAAACCGCTGTGCCCCAAAAATGTGATGTTGACGCCGCCGCGGTTCAAAACTTTAGTCATGTTGCTTAGTCCTTATCCGATATGGTTGATTTTATTAAAAACAATCCGGCCTGCTGCTGAAGAATGTTGCGGTGTAAGATATTGGTTCTTGTCCCAATTGTCTACCAGAGTGTCAATAATCTGCCGATGTCTGATATTGGGAGAAAAGGCAAAACCGTCTGACATTTCTCCGATTAAATAATTGGCTATATTTATTCTTTGCATACTTTCCTCCATCGCACGGGTTAAGTAACAACTTTAATATATTAACCAATTGTTAACAAAAAAGTCCACATAGATACAATTATTATATCGCCATATGTTTGTAAACCCTCCAAGTGGAGTCGATAATATTCTCTAAACTGCTGTGTGTCGCCTGCCATCCCAGAACTTCGTTGGCCTTTTTCGGCGAGGCCAGCAAGGCCGCCGGATCTCCGGCTCTGCGCGGTGCAAATTCATAAGGAATTTCTTTTCCGGTCAACTCCTGAGTTTTCAACAACATTTCCAAGACGCTGATGCCTTTTTCCGTTCCCAGATTAAAAATCTGGCTTTCGTTGCTTTTTTGCAAATAGTCGATGGCACAAAGATGAGCCGAAGCCAAATCGGAAACATGAATATAGTCGCGAATGCAGGTGCCGTCACGCGTGTCATAATCATTGCCGAAAACCATAACTTTGTCACGAATACCACAGGCAGCTTCCATGATAATCGGCAAAAGATTCTGCGGCTTGTGTTCCAAACCTTTGACAATCCCTTCCTCATCATAACCCACAGCGTTAAAATAGCGCAAAGATACAAACTTGATACCTTTTAAAGTATCGTACCACTTCATATAGTTTTCCATGTCCAGCTTGGTAAAACCGTAAAAGTTTATCGGAGCCGTCGGGTGCTTTTCATCAACCGGCAAATATTCCGGCATGCCATAAACAGCCGCAGACGAAGAAAAAATGATTTTTTTAACGCCGGCCTCGGTCATGGCGTTCAAAGTATTTAGGGCGCCGACAAGATTGTTGTTGGCATATTTCTCGGGATTTTCCATCGATTCTCCAACAGCTTTTTTAGCCGCCAGAAAAATCACGGCGTCAATATTCTGCGTCATGGCAGAAAGCAGGGTGCCGTAATCCAAAATATCCCCACGAATAAACTGGGCATTGGCAAACAAATTCTGCTCCAGTCCGGTAGAAAGATTGTCATAAACACAAACCTCGTGCTTTGCCGCCAGCAGGGCTTTTACCACATGACTGCCGATATATCCCGCGCCGCCGATAACCAATATCTTCATATAATGCTCCCTGATAAATAAATTTTCTGAACGAAATGATAACAGATAAAATAATTGAAAAAAAGTATTGACTAAAAGAAATAAACATATTATTAATTCACACATCTGATGGGGGTATGGCGGAACTGGTAGACGCGCTAGACTCAAAATCTTGTGGCCTCAGGCCGTGTCAGTTCGAGTCTGACTACCCCTACCAATCAGTAAAACTCCGAAGGTCTAGCTTTCGGAGTTTTTTTATTGTTGTTTTCTGATTTTTTTATTTTTATCATCTGCGTGCTCTCTCTTTTGTCGTCCCCGCGTTCTTTCCTCTCACAAAAATCCGCTTGCAAAAGTCACAGATTCATTTAATATAATACCCGCAGTCCGGAGGCGGACTGTGGTGTCTGAAAAACATCTCAAGTTTAGTTCCTCAATGTGGGGAGTGCCGGAAATAAGTGCGCTTGCGTAACGAATAACGGCGACTGTAACTTGACAGTTTTTCAGCTCCCCGCCTTTAATCTTAAAGGCGGTTTTGTTTTAACAAAATAGTGGAGCTAAAAAATAATGAAGAATATAAAATATCAATCAATAGCGTCTAATCCGCTGAAAGCGATACACCGGACGCTGGGTTTTGCCTTTTACTGCGAAAGGCGAAAAGATGAAATTCCGTTAAAAAAAGTCAGCAAGAAATTAAAAGTCCCGACCGAATATATAGAGGATTTGGAATTGGGACGCGGCAGAATCAGGCCATGGCTGATAAAAGAACTTCTGGAATATTATAATAGAAAAATATCAGTCTACCTTGACATACCGGAAGAAGGTAAGAAAAAAGTTAAAACAAAAGCGGGAGGTTAATCCCGCTTTTTTCATTTCAAAGTACATTCTTTCCCACAAACCCTGCCATAGCAACCCGGGTTTCAAGGTACCATACAAACCGACCGCCGCCCGTCGCACGGGTCATCCTGAGCTCCTTTTCTTCGTCATCCAGTGCTTCTTTTTCGTCATCCTGAGCGAAGCGAAGGATCCAGTCAAACAAATTAGCCTTATTGATCAACTGGATTCTTCGTTGCACTCAGAATGACAGTGTTTTTTCTTCAAAGCACTCCCTCTATCATATATTCCGCCAGAGCACCGCGGTCTCTTGGGCAGAGCGCTGACAATTGAAGCCTCACCCGCTGGGTGCGGCCTCCCGACCACCTGCCGTGCAGGTGTATGCTCTCCACTGTGTCTGTCACAAGAGTTTCGATTATAAAAAGCTGTTTATATCTCATGTTCGTATATTGACTATTAATTCTTTTAAAGAATAAAATTATTCAAAATGAAATTGAGAGATGAAATGAAAATATGGAATATTTATCAGTTTAACAAACAGGACGGAAAACTGCTGGATTTTCTGAATTTGCAGGCAGAAAAAACACCTGAGATTCCGGTCGAAATCGATTTTTTACAATTTTCCGGCAGTCGGGAAATTTACATCCTCGGCGTTTGTTATCATGACTTAAATATCAAAAGCTTTTTGTCCCTGCAAACTATTCAATATTTTACCAACTTAATAGAAAAGGAACTGGAAAATGAAAGAACTTGATTTGTGGAAGCTGCAGCTGCAAAGCTTTGAAAAGATTTTTGGTTCATATTTGCTGCCGCGCCAGTCAACGCTTCGGCCTGATAATGACAATACGCCGGAGAAAACGGAAGGAGGAAACGATGATACTAACCAAAAATGAACTTGAAGTCTGCCGTCTTTTCCGCAGAAAAAGAACATTTGAACAAGCCTACCAGCGCAGCTGTTTTCGCAGTCAGGGAAATTTGATGACTTATATAAAAAGGCTGCTCTATTTAGGCGTATTGGAAGAATATGTGCATTTCTATGAGCGTGACGGCCTGATTAACGAGCACCGGACATACCGCTGCGCTCATAGAAATTTATTTTATAAAAATATTAAATAACAATAAAATAATTGTCTGTATTAAAGTGTTAAATAAACTTCGTAACAGCAATAACTTTTCCGCAAACCTTAAGCTTGTCCGGATTGTTGATTGTCAGTGGCGGATAAAGCGGATTATCTGATGAAACCATCACGGAATTGTTAAAAATATCAAAGCGGACACGCTTAACCATCAGCTCCTGACGGATGCAAAACAGATAAAGCCCGTCACTTTCCGGACGTGTGATTGAAATGTCAACCCAAATAGAATCCTGATCATTGATTGTCGGTTGCATGCTGTCGCCATAAACAGATAAAATCTTTATTCTGTCGGGGGATATGTTTCTAAGTTGAGGAAAAAGATTAATGTTGGCAAGCTGATGCCCGATAACTTTCGGTGCCAGAATATCGCCGCCTTCGGTCACAGATTCTCTCGCGTCAATAATCTCAATCATCGACACGCCGGCCGGACTAAAAGCATAAGGCGAAACCTTGCCGATTTCCGGCTTGATAACATTGTCAACAGTTGTACCGAAAATGTCGGCGATTTTTTGTGCCATTTCACTTTTCAGCGCAATGTTGCCGTTTTCGATTTTCGTCATGGTTGACTGGGTTGTGCCGACGGCTCGAGCCAGTTGCGTAACAGTTTGGTGATGTAGTTTTCTCAAATTTTTTATATTGTTCATATCGTTTCTCCTGTATGTAGTATATTCAAAAGAAGAATAAATTTCAAGTATAAAATTTATTCATCACAAGACTATTGAATTTTTGACTATTAGTTCTTATATGGAATATTATTCAACAATAGGAGGGGCGATGACAAAAATTTCTTCGTGGCGGTCAGCCGATAATGACAATGTTTCGCAGGCTGCGTCTGAGCATAATTATACAATCAAATTTTGTGTTAAGAAAAAACGGGTGGCAAAGAATAAGAACATTCGGGAAGAAGCGGTAGACGCAGCAGAGCCTTCTGACTCTCCGGCAATGCCGCCGCAGTTTGGAACCGCCGGCGTTTTGTACCGTTATGCCAATGCCGGCTGGCTGGATATGGGCGATAAACGTTATAGTACGGAAGATCGGGTCAGGGTGGCGGAACGCCTTTATAAAGACTTCCGCTTGTCGCAGTTTTCTGAGTGCAAAGCCGTGGTGATTGGCAGTGTCAAGCCGGAAATCTGTGGTGATTTTACATTGCTGGACAACGTGCTTGATGCCCGAACGCGCTATCAGCAGGCCATGTTGAGCATCCCGCATGAGTTTTGGCCGAGTGTCAGAAAAGTCTGTATTGAGGATCAGGAACTGTTTGACAATGACAACGGCGAAAGCAAACGCCAACAGGCGTATCGCACTTATGCCGCCAAAGTCGATTTGTGCCGCGGCCTCGACCGCCTGATAGAACACTACCTCCGCCGCAAAAAAGAAAAAAGCAAAGCGGGTTGAGAATTATCCTTCAGAAGGGACATTCATAATATCTTTTTTCAATTTAGAAAAAATATTCAAATCCCTATAGCGACCTGCTACTTGGGAGAATATTTCCTGACGAAGGATACCCTCATGAATGTATCCGGCTCTCTTGGCTACATTAGCTGATTTCAAATTTAAAACATCTGTATGAATTACAATGCGGTTATATCCAATTCTGAAAAGTTCTTTTTCCAAAAGCAAAACAGCCTCATTCATATAGCCGAGATGTACAAAATTACTGCCTAACCAATAGCCAATTTCGATTCGGTGGTGCTGGGGAGCAGAATGTAGCGCACTTATTGTACCAATAAATTTATCATTGCTAAAAATGCCAAAAACAAAGTTAATTCCTTTTTCCCATTCGGAATGTGAAGCTTTTAAAAATTCCAATGTATCATTAGGCGAAAGTGTTTCTTCAATCCATCCGAGCCAAGGTAAGAAATCATCTCTGGAACTGTCTTCTACTTCAAATATTTCTTGTGCAAGACAAATGTCCGGAAAAACCCTTTTAAGAACAATACGTTTTCCTTCCAGTCTTTCATTGGGTTTTATGCAGGTTGTATTTTCCATATAAATTCCTTTCTTTTAAGGGAACAAAAGATATGATAAAACATTTATCTGAAAACACAATAAAAATAGATTATATTCTCTCCTCCCCTCCCCAAAATATATAATGGTCGTGCATTATATAAAAATAGCGGCTTCTCTTTTGTATAATATGAAACTAATGTCATGTCTGTAATCTTGGACTAAAAGGACTATCAAATGACTAAAACCGCTGTTGAAAAGAATTATTGTGCAGAAACGCCGGAACAGATTCGCCGTCGCCTGAAATGTTTGATTTCAGAAATCAAGACGGTGGTGCCCTATTCAAAAAATGTCGAAAATGCTTATGTGACGTTATGTATGGCAGAAAAGGTTTTAAGCCGCTGCCTGACCGTCAGCCGTGAGACTTTGTTAAATTTGGAACTGCTGCAGGCCAATGACAATGAGCAGCTCCGAAACAATCTGTTCAAAATGCATGAAGATTTGCTCACCGGAACAATTGCGGCCCCGACAGATATAAAAAATAAAAATATGAAATAAATTGTTGATAACTTTAAGAGGGTTAATTGACATTGGTGACACCGCGTGATACAAATTTTGTTATGGTGGAGAAGTGTAAGTGAGGTATGGCACGCTCCGCCATTTTTTTGTAGTATCCATAGTTATTTGTCCTTACAAAAGGTAAAGGCTCTTCGCATTTGCGGAGAGCTTTTGCTTTTTAGGAGAAGAAGATGAAAAAAAAGAAAACCTATGCTTTGGAAGACAGCTTTGCCGAACTTGATGAGGTGATTTCTCTGGCGCGCGATGCCAACCAGCTGACTTCCATGCTCAAAGCCATAGAACTCAAAGGCAAGCTTGCCGGCCTCTATGCCGAGGGCAAAAAAACTGAAAACGAGCCGGACATTGCTCAGATATTGGTAAAATTTGTAGATAATTTAGAGGAACGATATGAGAAAAACAAACGTCAAAGCCAAGACCCGATGTGCCGAGATGGCCCGGGTCTTTGCGCCGCTGATGACCGAGAAAAAGAGGATTAAGTTTTATTACGGCGGTCGGGCGGGCGGAAAATCTTATGCCTTTGCCGACAGCCTGCTTTTCTTGGGGCGGCAGAAAAAATTGCTGATAGCCTGCCTGAGAGAAATTCAGGATTCAATTAAAGATTCGGTTCACAAACTCCTTTGTGACCGGATTTCTTTTTATGCACTCGGGGATTATAAAGTCTATGAAACCCGCATAGAAAATACCATAACCGGCACAAAGTTTATTTTCAAAGGCCTGCGCGATCAGGACAGCCAGAAGATAAAATCTTTGGAAGGCGTGGATATTGCCTGGATTGAAGAAGCTCAAACCATCAGCAAAAAAAGCTGGGAGATTTTGGAACCGACGATTCGCAAGGATGGTTCGGAAATCTGGATATCCATGAACCGCGAAGAAGAGAATGATCCGTTGTGGTCGGCGGTTGCCGCCAATCCGGACGACAGAACGCTGGTTCGTTGCGTGAATTATTATGACAATCCTTTTTGCCCGCAGGAGATTAAACTTCAGGCCGAAAAGTGCCGCCGTTTGTCACCGGACGACTACGCCCATATCTGGCTCGGTGCGCCGGTGGTTCAGAGCAATACGAAGCTGATTTCTGGCACGGACGTCCGTCGGGCTTTTGAGCAAAAAATGAGCGGGAGTACGTCTCCGCTGATTATCGGTTTGGATATTGCCCGATTCGGAGATGACGCTACTTCATTTTGTTTTCGTAAAGGGCGGTGGTGCTGCCGTTTTGAGAGTTATTACAAACAAGATAATGTCAGCGTTGCCAATCTGGCGACTCATTTTATTAAAGAATATCGCCCGCGCCGGATTTTTATGGATATCGGCGGGCAGGGCGCCGGCGTGTATGACATTCTGAAAGACCGCGGTTTCGGGGAGATTATCCGCGGTGTTTATTTTGGTGAAAAAGCGGTCAATGAAGAGCGTTATTTTAACCGTCGGGCAGAAATGTGGGACGGCATAAACCAGTGGCTGCGGTCACAGCCGCCTGTACAGCTGCCTGCTGATGAAGAACTGTTTAATGATTTAACCTCGGTCAATAAAAAATATGACCGCAAAGGGAGATTGCAAATGGAAGAAAAAGATGAAGTCAAAAAACGCTTGGGGCGTTCGCCGGATAAGGGCGACGCTTTGGCCTTAACCTTTGCCGAACCGGTTTATGACTGCGGCGAGCCCCGATTATACGGCAACGGCAAGGTTTCAATAGAGGAGATGTTTGCCCTTGCCGGTGCAGAAAATAATAATACCGGCTGGTAACTCTTTCATCCTGCCTTTAAAGGCGGGATTTTTTTTAACAAACAATTAAAGGAGAAAAAACAAATGAGTGTGTTTCGTAAAGAAATAGAAAAAGATATCTCGGAAATGATTTCAGGTCGGCAGCTGATAAGGCGGGAATATCGCCGCCCCGGCCAGTCAGAATATTTTTATCTGACCAAGAACGCCGACGGCAGCCATAATCAAATAGACGTGCCGGACGACTTTGGCCGCCAGTGGATCGGAAAAACTCTGCCGGATAATTTTGGGAATGGTTATCAACCTGCCGGAACGAATGTCGGCAATATGTCAAATAATACCTCTGATTACAAAGCCCAAGCTTACAAATTGGGCACTTTGAGCGGTAAAGAAGAGGATAAACAATATAATAATTATGATCCTCTTTACAAAAACTTATCAGGATTTGATGATGATAAAGTAATTAATTACAATAATGAGCGTCCCTTTGTTGAGAGAGATAATAATGAGAATATTTTGATTAATGAGTGCAGTCAAAGTCCTCGGTTTGTTAGATATATGAAACGATTAAAGCAACCAGATAGAGAAGGAATTGGATATAATGGAAATTTAAAAACGATAGATCAACCAACTCACACAGGAATTTCATTAAATTTATATAATCAGATAAAAAAACAAAATTCCGATATACAAAAATTGTATCCTGAGAATTTAAAAGATTTATCGCAAGAGCAAATAGACAATTTATATTGTCAATTTATATATAAACCTAAACATATCGAATTAATAGATAATAATAGGCTAGCAGAAGCTGTGTTTGATACGTCAGTTTTAAGTGATGCGACAGGAATAAAGATATTACAAAAAACAATGAATGAATTTGGTATTCCTACAAAGGTTGACGGAATAATCGGAAGTAAAACAATAAATAGTCTAAATAGTTTACAAGATGTGAATGCTTTTATAGAACGTTTTAAGCAAAACCGAAATAAGAATTTTAATAATCCTCGTTTTAATAAAACTCATATTAGGAGAACAAATTCATATTGAATAATTAAAAGGCATAATATAGTTATTATATATTATGCCTTTTAACCATATCGTTAAGAGCAACCCAAATTAAAGTATAAATGCTTTGCATTTGTTCTGGAATATCAGTCTCAGGTAAAACTTCAGAGTAAAAATTCTGCCAGTAGAGAATAACGGTATTAAATGAATTTTGTGTTTCATCAAAATTATCCGGCTTAATATTTTTTTGCAGGCTCAGTAAAATTTTTTCTTTCAAACATTTTTCGATTTGATTGACCGAAAAATTTACAGAACATGAAGAAGCAAATTTTGTGTGATACCGATAAGGTTTATGACTTTGTAAAATTTTTTGGGCAAGTTCTTCAAACATAAGAGTATCGCTGGCAATATCAACTTTAGCGGCAGTTCCGCAACTTAAATCACAAAATATGTTTTGTTGATGCATATTTGTAAGAAATAAATTGGTTTTCTGAACAGCTGATAAATATTTTGCTTGTAGTTCGGAAGAATGGAGCAAAGATACATTCCGTTTTTCTATACAATTATGTGTTTGAGTGAGAGCCTTAAATGTTAAATTGACGGATGAATTGAAATCAGAAAAAACAGGCGGTAATTCATCAATGAATTGTCGGCAATTTTGAGGAGTTTGAACCTGATTGTATAAATAAAACCCACCTCCGCCCAGAAGTAAAAAAACGCCAATTCCGCTAATCAAAAATTTTCTTTTTTTCATCTCCGCTCTCCGACACAATTTATACAAGAAATTTAAAATTGTGTCAATCGATAAAAATTACAATATTTTAATAAATATGGAAAATACTATAACGGCAGATAGAGGAGGAAAGAAGGTGAAGAAATTTCTGATAACATTAAGTGTTGTACTGAGAGCTTTTCCCGCTCAGGCGGAATTTTGTGATTCTTTTTCGCTGGAAGATGCACAAAAAATTGCTGATTATCTGTCTGCCGGAACAAAAATCATTGTTGACGAGTTCATTGATCCTCATTTTGTGCCGCAAAACCAAACGATTAATAGTGTGAACATACAAAAAGAAATCACTGGTTATCGTGTTTTGATAAATGATAAACAATATGATTTATTATACGTTTATGCCAAAAAGAATCGTGATTATCAAAATACTGCCTTGTCGCTGAAGCTGAGTTGTACAAAAGACTTTGTTTACGGTGCTGACTATATTCCGCTGGTCTTTAAAGAGAAAAATACAGCTTCCAAGGAAAAAGCAGCTGCTTTAAGAAAGGAGTTTGAGGCTTGTGCGCAAAATAATACCGGTCATACCCAAACAACGGCAGATATGGTGAAGTATAATTATGAAGAGGCAGAGTGTTACCACAATGTCGGCAATCAGATAATAGAGACTTTTTATTCGGCTAATGCAAAAAGCGAGAAAAAAGTCTTACATGATACTGTGAAAATGATTGGACAAGTTAACAACAGCGTTATTCTGAAAAGTGATTATGCAAAATATGACAATGGTGGGACTTTAAATTCCGTGATTGTTTCGGGAAATTTTGTGGGCGATGTAAAAAATCTGATTTTAAAATATCTGACTTATGTTGAAAATGAACAAAGGTCAGACAATCTATAATCTTTCTTGATATTGACGAAGCTGAGTTCTCAATACGCTTATGGCAAAATATAAAGGCCTCTGTTTATTTAGAGGCCTTTATAAATTAATTGTTGGTTTTGTAAAACCGGTAGGTTGCCATAAATTCAATTAACCTTTCTAATTCTTCTCTCCATAGCGTTGGGGTATAATGTGCTGCTATACTTCCGCAAGAAAGAATATCGTCTTCATCAGAGATACATCTGTCGCTCGTATTGATATAGTTATAATAAACTGTGCCGAAAGATTGATCCAATTGGTCTAATGCTGCTATCACTTCTTCTTTGAATTTTTGATTTTTTTTGAAAGAGAAATTTTTGTTGATGATGTCAATAGCAACTTTTTTCAGACACTCATTTTCTTCTTGGAGTATGTCTCTCATGTCATAATCGCTCAAAATATCTTCTTTATCATCCCAGCGAGGACTCTCGCAAGATTTCATGAGAGCTTGCACTTCTTTTAAGTTCTCATCGGGATCACTGTCAATATCCCAGCTATAACCGAGATTAACGTTAGCAAATAGTGTGAACAAAAGTGTAAA
>CABUWG010000014.1 GCA_902495305.1 uncultured Pseudomonadota bacterium
AGGCTTTTTTTTATGCGGAGAGCCACTTTTCCGGTAAAACGGTGTTTTCCGGAAAAGTGCATAGGACTATCCTCAGGAACGTAGGCGCGCCGTGGTTGCTTACGCTTTCCTTGCTTGCCAACGTTTTCTGAGACGTTGCAGATAAAAACAGCCATTACTTTGGCTGTTTTTACTTAGCCGTTCTATACTCTTCGCCATTTGTAAAAAGCCGGATTTTAAGTCCGGTTTTTTTATGCGGAGAGCCATTTTTCCTGCAAAACGGTGTTTTCCGGATATAAAAAACCGTTCTTTAAGAACGGTTTTGGGGTTGATGGTAAAAAGTTTTACCTTGTTTTCAGATTTTTCAAATGTTGTGCTTGCAGCATTATGTCAGCATTGTCAAAGTTGCTGTGCGTTATGCTGTTGTTATCCGGTTTTACGCCCTGACCATGTCGTCCGGCTTTTTTGACCAGATTTGCAATATAATTTTTGTCGGTTGAACCACCGTTTAACAAGTTTTGAATGGCTTTGCTTTCTTCAGAATTCGGGCGGATAAGCCGATACATGGCGAAGGCATGGGCGTATTGTTTTATACCGTTTTCACTATCCGGTGAGATTTTACCGTCTTTTGCCAAACCGGCAATCTGATTATACAGCTTTTGTACTTTATCAGCCGATTTCAGGTGAATTTGCAATGCCGTATCGTAATAGTCCCCCGTTATAATGGTTTGTGCGGCTTTGGCGAAGTCTGCTGTTTTTTTCTGATTTTCCGGTGTTTGTTGTGCCGGTGTTATTTTGGTTTCTTTTGTAGGTTTTGCCGGCGGGGTATCAGTGTAGTTGAGTTCCTCGGCAATGTTTTTTCCCAGAAAAACAGAGACTGCAACTGTTGCGCCTAGCAATACAAAGTTTTTGATTTTGCGGCTATGTCTGTATAATCGGTGTTTGAAAGTTTCCAGTTTGTCTTGAATCTCTCCCCTTAAGCTTTTGAATTTTTGTCCTAAAGTTTCTTTTGTGCTATTTCTTTCGGGGAGTTGGACGGTTGTTTTTTTCGGCAGCGGTGTTGAGCAGGTTTTGGGTGCCGTGCGAACATGCTGCAGGTTATAGTTATTGACGAGTTTTAGATGTTCCGGATTCTGCTTGTCGAATTGTCCGTTGTTTTTTAAGGAAGAAAAGCAGAGCAGGGCATAGCTTTCGGCTTTTTGCCGTAGTCTTTTGATGTTTGTATCTGCCGGATTTTTCTTTAAGGTTTCATTTATGACGTTTAATTCGGCGGCACTCAGATTTCGGGCAGATTTTTTGCTGTTTAATGTGTCTGTTACAGTTTTGAGGCTTTTCAATTTCTCAAGCCTTTGGATTGTTTGCGCCATCAATGCTTTTTTGCGTTCCAGTCTGTGTAAGGCTTGTTGCATTTGCAAAGATGTCTGACGGCCGGAGCGGTATTTTAAGGTATAAATCAAATCTTCAATGTCTTTGAAAGCTTCCGGTTCTGTTTCTATCCGGTCATTCAGATAGTCATTTATCAGACGGATACTCTGGTCGCAAACGGCTTGATCACAACTTCTAAAGTAGCTGTTTGTTTTTCCGGAATATCCGACAGAAGCCTGACTGGCAATATATACTTTGATCTGGTCTCGCGACATATATGTTTTTGCGGGCATTTAAGCCTCCCAAAGTTGTAAAAAAATGTGTGAAAAGATGACTAAATATATCATTTTGTTAAATTTTGTCAATATGTTTTTTCTTTTGTAGGCATAAACGCCAAAAAAGTTTGACGAGCGGTTTTATTGAGGAGATAATGAGGCGAAAAGTTAACCGGTGATTTGGGGAATTATCGGCGTTTTTTTGAAATTTGAAAGGCTGCAGGATATTATGAAAGCGTTGACAATCTGGCACCTCTATGCGCAGGCTTTGGCTGACCGGATAAAAATATACGAGACCCGTACGTGGAAGACAAAGTATCGGGGGCCGGTTGTGATTCACACATCCGCACGGCCGATGTCGGCAGAGGATAAAACCTTGGCGCGGATGTTTGGAATCAAAGGCGTAAAGCCGGGGTGTGTCGCGGCTGTTGCCGATTTGACGGACTGTGTTTTGATGGATGAGGATTTTATTGCTGTGCAGTCAGCTCAGGAACGCCGTCTCGGGAATTGGCAGCCGGGGAATTATGCGTGGACGTTTGAAAATTTCAGAAAGCCGGAAAAAGATATTTATCTTTCCGGTCGTCAGGGTTTGTGGACCGTTGATTTGGATTTGTAAGTTTGCCTGATAACAGCCCGAAATTAAAATTCGGGCTTTACTTTCGGTTGCTTCATCTTTTTTTATCAGGGCAGGCAGGGAAGTATGAAGAAGCAGAGGTGTATTAGATCCCGCAATGGCTTTTTCCGCGCTTTTTGAGGTAGTCCTGATGATAGTCTTCGGCCGGATAGAAGGTTTTGGCCGGAACGACTTCCGTGACAATCGGGGCGGAGAAAGTTTTGTGTCTTTTTAATTCGGTGATTTTATCAACCGCGGCGGCTTTTTGTTTTTCATTCAGGTAAAAAATTGCGGATCGATACTGGGTGCCGATGTCCGGCCCCTGACGGTTTAAGGTTGTCGGGTTATGGATTTTGAAGAACACGTCAAGCAATTGTTCATAGCTTGTCAATTGCGGGTCATAAGTGACTTCAACGGCTTCGGCGTGTCCGGTTTTGCCGCTTGAAACCTGTTCATAGCTCGGGGCAGGTGTGGTTCCGCCGACGTATCCGACTTGTGTGGAATAAACGCCGGGGACGCTGTCGAAAGCTGACTGTACGCCCCAGAAGCAGCCGGCGGCGAATATGGCATGGGCTAAACTCATTCTCTTTCTCCTTCTTTGTTATTTTCTTTTGATATAACCTCTGTCCCGCGCATATAAAGTCCGGCAGATATTTTTTTGTTCTTTCTCTCTTTAAGCTTTTATTTCGGTGATTATATATGCAGAAGTTATTGTTTGGGATGATAAGGAGAAAAAGATGAAGACCGTGGATTTGGATAATGACAGCAAAATGCCGATTATCGGTTTGGGAACGTGGAAAGCGCCGGCAGGCGAGGTTTATCAGGCTATTCGCTGGGCGATAAAACTGGGGTATCAGCATATTGACTGTGCGCCGGTTTATGGCAATGAAGAAGAAATCGGGCAGGCGATTCATGATGCAATTGCCGAAGGCGACATCAAACGTGAACAGCTGTTTATTACCTCAAAATTGTGGAATGACAGCCATGCGCCGGAAGATGTGCTGCCGGCTTTGCAAAAGACATTAAAAGCTTTGCAGCTTGAGTATTTGGATTTGTATCTGATGCATTGGCCGGTCGCTCAGAAAAAAGGCGTTATGCTGCCGGAAAGTGCCGATGATATGGTTTCTTTGTCGGAGATTCCGTTGGAGCTGACTTGGGCGGAAATGGAAAAGATTCAGCAGCAGGGATTGGTCGAGTCAATCGGCGTATCTAATTTTGGTGCCAAAAAATTGCAGGCTTTGCTTGAGAAGGCCGAGATTATGCCGAGTGTGAACCAGTTTGAACATCATCCTTATTTGCAGCAGCCGGAACTGGTGGATTTGTGCCGCAAGAATAACATTGCCGTTACGGCTTATTCCCCGCTCGGATCTGGGGATCACAGCATTGAAGACGAACCGGTTATTCTGGAAATTTCAAAAAGGCTGCAGGCTTCTCCGGCTCAGGTGCTTTTGGCATGGGCCATGCAGCAGGGTATTGTGGTTATTCCGAAGTCTGTCAATTTGGGGCATATCAAAGAAAATTTTGAGGCTCAGAGTCTTGTTTTGGACGGTAAAGATATGGAAGACATTGCCAAGCTTGATAAAAATCATCGTTTTATTGACGGCAAGGCTTTTGCTTTTGGTGATTATACCGTTGAAAATATTTGGGAATAGGCTGTACAGCCAAGCGTAGTTTGAATGGAGTATACTAATGACAACGACTATTTTGGAAAAAGCGAAAAATTTGCATAATCGGCTGGGCAAGAATATTATTGCCGGCAGAAATGCCTGGGCAAGCATTGTGACGGCGGATTTTGAATCTTTTTTGTTTCAGAATTGCGAGCAGGCTTATCAGCGTCCGGCTGCCGCCAAACCGATTATTGACTGGGAAATCTGGGCTTTGTCGGGTGAAGCGTCTGAACAGAAGCCGCTTTACCGGCATTAATGTTTGTTTTTTTGCAGCCGGTTTAAGATAAAGTCAGCCAGAGCCTGCGGGTTTTCCCATTCAACGGAAATTTCAAGTACGTTGAAATGCGGTTGCAGTTTGGCCGGTATTTTTACAAAATCTTTGGCGGTGGTAAAGAGTTTGGCGTTAAAATAATGGGCCTCATGGAGAAGGTTTTGCAACTCGTCTTCGGTATAAAAATGGTGATCGCCGAAGTCAAAGGTTTTTATCAGGGTAAAACCGAGCTCTTGCAACGAGTTGTAAAATTTCTGCGGGCGGCCGATACCGGCGAAAGCGATAATGTTTTGCGGCGGCAGTTCCGGCGGCAGAGCTTTTATTCTCCCATAAAAAACCGGCAGCTTTTTCTTCAAGCGCTTTGCCAGATTGTGCTTATCTTCTCCCAAGATAACCGCGGCTTGTGCCCGTTTTAATCCGGCGGCAAAATTTTCACGCAGCGGGCCGGACGGAATGTAGCGGCCGTTACCGATACCGACTGCGCCGTCAAAAACCAAAAGTGACAAATCTTTATATAATCCGGGGTTTTGAAAACCGTCATCCATTATAATAACGTCAGCACCGTTTTGAATGGCTAATTCAGCGCCTTGGGCACGGTCGGGGTTGATGACGGTTTGAGCCTGACGGGCAAGGAGCAGAGACTCGTCACCGGTCTGGCGGACGTCATAAAGTGTCGGGTCGGCAAAAATATTGCGGCTTTTGCCGCCGTATCCGCGGGTGACAAAGAAAGGGTTTTTGCCAGCCTGTTGCAACAAGGAGGCAACGGAAACCGAAACCGGCGTTTTGCCGGTGCCGCCGGCGGTGAGGTTGCCGATACAGATGACCGGACATGCGGCTTTGCGGCTTTTTTTGAAGCGGAGGCGCAGTCTGGTAGCTAAAGCATAAATCCAGCCCGGCGGGCAGAGCAGGTCGGACAAAAGGTTGTCGCTGTTCCAGAAATCAGGCGTTTTCATATTAAATATATCCTTTAACCTTATCCAGAATACCGTCCAGAATTTTGGCTTCGCCCTGTGCCCAATTGTAGGCAAGGCTGCGTTTGGCTTCCAGCAGTTCTTTGTGTTGAAGCAGGCTGCGGATGTTTTCTTCCAGTTCCGCATCATTTTGAACCTGAATGACGGCATCGGCTTTTTTGGCGCGGTTCATTGCATCGGTAAAATTGTGCATATGCGGTCCGACGACCACGGCATTGCGAAAGCGTGAGGGTTCCATAAAATTCTGTCCGCCGTGCGGAATCAGCGATCCGCCGATAAAAGTTATCGGGCTCAGGGTGTACCACAGGCCGACTTCTCCGATGGTGTCGGCGATATAAACATCGGTCTTGTCCGAGATTTTTTCGCCGGCCGAGCGAAGTGCCGTTTTCAGGCCCAGTTCATTGAGAGCCTTTTGGATTTCCGGCCCGCGGTGCGGGTGGCGGGGGGCGGCAATCAGCAATAAATCAGAAAATTCTTTTTTGAGTTTTTTATGAATTTGCGCCGCGCGGATTTCTTCATTGTCATGGGTTGAGCAAATACACCATACCGTTCTGTTTCCGATTTGGGATTTTAATTCTGACAATTTGGCTTCATCCACCGGCGGGTTGATGCCGGCATATTTAATATTGCCAAGGCACATTGAATCTTTGGCGCCGAGAACGCGCAGGCGGTAGGCGTCTTCTTCCGACTGGCCGAGGCACAGGGTAAAGCAGCTCAGCAGCTCTTTGCAGATATAGTCAAACTGCTGCCACATTTTGAAAGATTTGTTGGAGATCCGGCCGTTAATCAAAATTAGCGGAATGTTGTTTTTTTTGATTCCGGACAGCAGTGCCGGCCATAATTCCGATTCAAACCACAAGACCAGATCCGGTTGCCAGTATTTGATAAAACGGCGGACAAAACGGGGATGGTCAATCGGGATATATTGGTGAAACGCACGTTCGGGCAGCCTTTTGTTCATCAGTTCGGCAGAGGTAACGGTGCCGGTCGTGACCATAATGCTGAGGTCAGGGTAGGCCTCAAGCAGGCGGGTAATGAGCGGCAGCATGGACAGGCTTTCGCCGACGGAAGCGCCGTGCATCCAAATCAGTTTGCCTTCTGGCCGCTGTTTTTGCGGTTTGCCGATACGTTCGTTGAAGCGTTTGAGATCTTCTTTGCCGTTTTTCTTGCGTTTGTTGATGTAACGTTTGATGACCAGCGGATAAAATGTGCGAATCAGAGTGTTGTAGATACCGATAAACATTATTTTTTCTCCGCCGGATGTTTCTTGATTTTGACGTTATCGCCGGGCAGAATTTGCGGAATGCCCATTGCCCGGTCGGCTTCGTCATTCAGGTTGTTCATAATCTTCTCAAAGTCCAGACGATACTGTTCCAGTTCTTTTTCGTCAGCCTCTTTGGGAACATAAAAAGGTTCTGAAATCAGATATATGCCCTGATTGAACGGTGCCGGAATCATCATTTTGTCCCAGGCTTTTTCAATGATTTTGGCTTTTTGGGCGCTGTAGACCATGCCAATCAGCGGCTTGCCGGTTTTGTGTGCAAAATAGACCGGACTCATGCTCATGCGCATGCGCGGGCCGCGCGGGCCGTCAGGGATAATGGTGACGGAAATTTTATTGTTGAGCGTGTGCATGATGTTGACCGCGGCGCCTTTGGCGTTGCTGCTGGTTGACCCGCCAATGGTTTTGATGCCGCATTGTTCCAATATGCCGGCAATGATACGGCCGTCATTATGCAATGAAACCAGAGCACGCATTTCCGGATGATAATTTTTTTTGAAGATCATCGGCATCATCAGGGCGCGGCCGTGCCAGCCGACCAGAATAAAGTTGCCTTCTTCCATCCAGGTATTCAGGATGTTGTCCAGACCGCGGATTTCCCACCGGCTGGTGGCAAAGGTAAATTTGACATACAGATAAAGCAGCCGGCTGACGAGCCGGGTAACAAATTTGGATCTGGTAATTTTTTTGAGCGCTTTTTTTAACGGCTTGGATTTAGACATGGAGGGTTCAACCTTTGCTTCCGATCATTTCGGTAACAGAGATGCCGATAGAATCGTTTTCCGTGATGATGACTTCGCCGCGGCCGATTAAGACATCGTTGGCATAAATGTCGACATAGTCATTGATTCCGCGGTCAAGTTCGACAACCGCTCCGCGGCCGAGCTTGAGCAGCTGGTGGACGCGCAGGTCGGCGGTTCCGAGCGTGACGGAAAGTTCAACTCTGATTCCGTCATTGGGGATGATATTCTTATTGCCTGACACCATTGTTTTTTTATTCTCCGGATATGGATTTTATTATTTAATGCCATTTTATATATTTTTTCTTTTTTATAAAGTCTTTTTATGCGTTTTGCGCATAATTTTGGCTTTTTTATATGAAGTCCGGCTTCTTTTATCAGTTTGTTCTTAATAAAACGCCGGCAGCGGCGGAAGCTTGTGGATTAAAAAGTTTAAGATTGCCTGCAAAACGTATTTATGCCAAAAAAGTTTTGCAGTATTGTTGCAGATGGCATTATGCCAACTTATATATTATGGGTAGGTTAAAATTGTAAGGTGTTTATGAAATGGCAGATACAAAAGAAAAATATCCGGTTCTTCCGCTGCGGGACATTGTGGTTTATCCGAAAATGGTGGTGCCGCTGTTTGTCGGAAGGGATAAGTCTATCAAGGCTTTGCAGGCCGGTGTCGACAAAGACAAAAATGTGGTGCTGCTGACTCAGAAAGACGCAAAAATTGATGATCCGACGGCCGAGGATTTGTTCAAGGTCGGGACGGTCGGGACGGTTTTGCAGCTTTTGAAACTGCCCGACGGAACGGTCAAGGTTCTGATTGAGGGGCTGGAGCGGGTTAAAATTGACGCGTTTGCCGATAATCCGGAGTTTATTGAAGTTACGGCAACAATTCTGCCTGAAGTTGAAGAAAAAGACAATCTGGAGCTGGAAGCTCTGGTTCGCGCCGTATTGTCGCAGTTTGAAGAATATGTGAAGCTTTCGCGCAAGACGCCGCCCGAGGCCTTGGCTGCGGTTAATCAGATTGAGGATTACAGCAAGCTTGCCGATACCATTGCCTCGCATCTTTCCCTGAAAATCGAGGAGAAGCAGGCTTTGCTGGAGGGAGAGACCCTGCATGACCGCTTTGAAAAGATTTTGGGCTTTATGGATTCCGAAATTACAATGCTGGAAGTGGAAAACCGGATTAAGTCCCGCGTTAAACAGCAGATGGAAAAAAGCCAGAAAGAATATTATCTGAACGAGCAGATGAAGGCGATTCAGAAAGAGCTCGGCGATGACGAAGACGGCAATGAGATTGCCGAATATATGAAAAAGATTGAAAAGACCAAATTGTCCAAAGAGGCCAAGGAAAAAGCTCTGGCCGAAGTGAAAAAGCTGAAGAATATGAGTTCGATGTCTTCCGAGGCAACGGTTGTGCGCAATTATCTGGACTGGCTCTTGGATATTCCGTGGAAAAAACGCTCCAAAGTCAACAAGGATTTGCAAAAAGCGTTGGATATTTTGGAAAAGGACCATTACGGGCTGGACAAGGTCAAAGAAAGGATTGTGGAATATTTGGCCGTGCAGTCGCGCGCCGACAAAGTCAAAGGCCCGATTTTGTGTTTGGTCGGCCCTCCCGGCGTGGGCAAGACTTCTCTCGGCAAATCCATTGCACGGGCGACAGGGCGCAGTTTTGTGCGTGCCTCGCTCGGCGGTATGCGCGATGAGGCGGAAATCCGCGGCCATCGCCGGACTTATATTGGTTCCATGCCGGGAAAAATTATTAAAGGAATGAAGAAAGCGGCGACATCTAACCCGCTGTTTCTGCTTGATGAAATAGACAAGCTGGGCAACGACTGGCGCGGCGATCCGAGTTCGGCACTGTTGGAGGTGTTGGATCCGGAGCAGAATGCGGCTTTTAATGACCATTATCTGGAAGTGGATTATGACCTTTCCGACGTGATGTTTGTGACGACGGCAAACTCTCTGGATATGCCGCGGCCGCTGTTGGACCGTATGGAAATTATCAGGCTTTCGGGGTATACCGAAGATGAGAAAATTGAAATTTCCAAACGTCACCTGATTCCGAAGATTTTTGAGGAAAACGCCGTCAAGCCGCATGAACTGGTTATTACGGACGATGCTATCCGTGATATTGTCCGCTATTATACCAGAGAAGCCGGCGTGCGTAATCTGGAACGCGAGTTGTCCAAGATTGCGCGCAAAGCCGTAAAAGACATTTTGCTGGAGAAAAACGGCCATATTGAAGTTAATGCCAAAAATCTGGAGAAGTATCTCGGCGTTATCAAATATCGTTACGGCGAGGCGGAATCCGAAGATCATGTCGGTGTTACCACCGGTCTGGCCTGGACGGAGGTCGGCGGCGATATTCTCTTTATTGAGGCGGTGGATATGCCCGGAAAAGGAAAAATCACTCAGACCGGCAAGCTCGGCGATGTGATGAAGGAATCTATCGAAACGGCTTATTCCGTGGTGCGGGCGCATTCCAAGCAGCTTGGGATTGATCCCGAAGTGTTTGAGAAGACGGATATTCACGTTCACGTTCCCGAAGGGGCGACGCCGAAAGACGGGCCGTCGGCCGGTATTGCCATGTATACGACGCTGGTTTCCGTACTGACCAAGATTCCGGTGCGGAAAGATGTGGCCATGACCGGCGAGATTACGCTGCAGGGCAGGGTTTTGCCTATCGGCGGGCTGAAAGAAAAGTTGCTTTCGGCTCTGCGCGGCGGAATCAAGACGGTTATTATTCCTAAAGACAACGAAAAAGATCTGGCGGAGATTCCGGATAACGTGAAAAAAGGAATGAAGATTATTCCGGTTGACGAGGTTTCCAAGGTTTTGGAAATTGCGCTCAAGCATAAAGTCAAACCGCAGAAATCATAGCTGCTTATCGGCAGGCCTGAAAACTCCGGTATCTTGCGGTACCGGAGTTTTGGGTTTTAAACGATTCTGCGGGAGAAAATCAGAATCGCAATCCGAATCGCGTATAAAATCAGGCGTAAGGCGGCTTTCCGCGCTTTTTCCTGTTAATAACTCGGCAAAAATGCGCTTTTATGAGGAAAAATGTGGATTTTTTGCCTTGCCGGCGTTGTTTTTGTTTGACTTTGTAAAAAAATCAAGCTTAAATTTTTTGTGTAAGGGGCGCAAGGCCTGAGAAATTAAGGATGTCGCCGGCTTACAGTGGTTTGTAACTTAATATATTAGAGGGAGTCCTCACAGTGAATAAAAACGAATTAATTTCCAGCATTGCCAGCGAAACCGGTCTGACAAAAACTGATTCTGCAAAAGCTTTGGATGCATTTGTATCTACAATTACTTCTGCTTTGAAATCCGGCGATGAAGTTCGTCTGGTTGGTTTTGGTACATTTGCCGTATCTAAACGTTCTGCTACTACCGGCCGCAATCCGCGCACCGGCGCCGAAATCAAAATTCCGGCTCGCAAGCAGGCTAAATTCAAGGCTGGTAAAGCTCTGCAAGACTCTGTAAACTAATATTAAGGGATCGGTTTGGGCCGGTCCTTTTATTTAGCTGAGTTATTTAAAAACGGGATTCATCATAAATGGATTCCGTTTTTTTATGGTTTTGTGTGTTTTGGATTCGAAATTATTATTTTTTTTTTACACGTTATAGGATATTTAACTTTCTATGGCTAATACCTAAGTTGTCGTGGTAAAAGAATCCGTTTTGTGCGGAAAGCATTAGATTATATTGCTTTTGGAGAAATTATGGCTATTTTACGATTTTCCTTGCTATTTTGGACAAAATAAGCTATCCTATAATTGAAATTTTGTTTTAACTGAAGGATTTCACGGATGAAAAAAATTTTCAAAATGGATGATGCCAAAAAGAACCTGCGTCGTGCAGCTTTGATTGCTATCGGTGCTTTTTCATTGTCTGCAACACAGATGCAGGCTCAGGACGGCAGCAAACTTTTTAATAAAATTTATGAAAAACTTGAAAAGTTTGACAGCAAAGTTGACAAGATTACACAACCCGGAAGAGATTTGGCTTCCAAGGTCAGAAGAAGAAAAGGTGAAATTGAGTCTGCCAAATTTATGTTTGGTCAGGCGTTGCCGATGGAAATTAATCAAAGAGTAAACAGGGTAAAAAATGCTGTCGACAGGGTCGGCGGTGTTGTTGAGGCGGTCAGGACTGTGTCCGGAGCCGGAAGACAGCGGGAAGAAGTGCAGGAACAGCGTGAGCAAAATCCGCAAAAAAATCGTGTCCGTTATGTACAAAGGGCACCAAGAGGAGGCCGCGAATAACTGACGCGGCTTTTTTTAATTTAAAGTTTCAATGTTTGGGCAGAAAAGCTTTTCTTTTAGAACATTGAAATAAAAATACAGGATTGTGTCAGCTCTTTGCGGGCTGAGGCAATGGTTGAGCAGCCCTTGGCGTAGGAACAACAGAAATGTGGCGCCGCCTTGGGGGGCAGACAGGCACTCTGTGTTGAAAAACGGCCAAAGAGTGATGGTTTTTTAGCCTTTATTTTCAGGCATAACAAAATATATTTCTTCTATCCTTTTGAAAATATTTGCTTTCTTAAAAAATTTTAATTTTTTTTATTTTTTTGCTTGATTAATTCATTTTATGAGTGTATAAAATCTTTCGTAAACACGATGGGAGTTTAGCTCAGCTGGAAGAGCATCTCGTTTACACCGAGAGGGTCGGGAGTTCGAACCTCTCAACTCCCACCAATTAAAAAAGCCACCCTTGCGGTGGTTTTTTTAATTGGATGAAGTTGGAAGTGAGAACTCTCGAGGATGTGAGTTCGAAACTTCTCTTAGTGTTGCGATAAACTTGTTTGAAGCAACACTTAGTTGTTCACGTGAGTAGAAAGCTTGGGCTTTCGTCGCGGCGTACTACAAGCTCAAGGCGGGCGGAAGAACGCCGGTGAGCGAAGCGAATGAGTGCCAGTGCAACTCGAGCAGAGCGAGAGTAACCCTCAACTCCCACCAATTAAAAAAGCCACCTTTACGGTGGCTTTTTTTGTTTCGAGAGGGGGGAAGGTATTAGGTTCATTGTAAGTGTGGAATAAGGATGAAGATTTTTATTGTCAAATGACTATGTTTCTTCTATTTTTTGATGGAAAGATGATTAGGAAATATTCAAAATGGTAAATTTAGATGATTTAATGCTTGAACTGTCTGGAAAGCGTCCTGTTTTTCATAATGAACGCGATTTTCAGTTAGAGTTGGGTATGTTATTGAATCGGTATTATCCTGGTTTGGTGCGAATGGAATATTGTTATCCTGATATTGATAATCAATATTGTGACATCATGATATTGGATCATAACAGATGTCCTTTTTTTGCGATTGAATTGAAGTATCTTTCAAAAAAAGGGGTGGTTATTGATGTGAATATTAAAGAAAAATTCAATTTTAAACGATGTTGTAAAGAAAAAAGATTACGCAATATAGAGAGTGATAGAAGCAGGATTAATTGCTTAAACGAACAAGGAATAGACGGTGCTGTTATTGTGTTATCGAATGATAAGAGGTTTATAGGTGATAATTGGAAACAATACTCTATGGTAGGAAATGAAGTGTTTAAATATATTATTTATTGATGTCGTCTAAAAAATAATTTTTATAAAAATTTTTCTAATCATCAACTCATAATTTGATTTCTTTTTTTATTCCTGTTATAATCAATCTTAATAAGAAAACAGATAAGGCAGAAGCAGAATTATGAAAATGTATATTATCATCGGATTATTGATTGTCGGGGCGGGGTTGCTCGCTTATGACGTTAAGTACAATTATGTGGATTGGCGGACTGCAGACCGGAGCAGTGCCGGAATTGCGCCGTCGCCCAAAGAGGAAAAGCAGGCTGTTGTGCAGGTTTATACCGCCAGAGTTTATAACTGGCGCAAGTATTTTGCCGTACATCCATGGATTGCAACCAAAGAAAAAAATGCCGATCATTATACCGTTTATCAGGTTCTGGGCTGGAAGCAATGGCGGACCGGCAATGCCGTTGACGTTTCTGAAGATGTGCCGGACAGAAAGTGGTATGGCATGAAGCCGACTTTGTTACAGGATTTGCGCGGTGAAGAAGCTGAAAAAGCAATTGCCGGAATCAAAAAAGCGGCGGCGGACTATCCGTTTGCCTCTGAATATGTGCTTTATCCGGGGCCGAACAGCAATACCTTTATCTCTTATATCATTCGTCAGGTACCGGAGTTAACGGTTGAGCTGCCGCCGATTGCAATTGGCAAAGATTTTTTGGGATACAATAAATTTTTTGCCAAAACGGAGAGCAAGAAAGGTTATCAATTTTCGTTATTCGGTCTTTTCGGTCTGACTGTCGGCAAAGGCGAGGGGCTGGAGATTGATATTCTGGGGCTGGTTTTTGGTATAGATTTTCTGCGTCCTGCCATCAAACTGCCGTTTATCGGCCGTTTGGGAATGTCTGATGCGCCGGTCGATTGAGAAAACGGAATTTTTCATGACTGAATTTGTTGTTATTGATCTGGAAGAATGGAAGAGGCGGGAGTATTTTGAGCATTATTACCGGCAGGTTCCCTGCCGCTTTAGCCTGACGGTTGAACTGGATGTTACCCGTCTGGTGCAAAGTGTGAAAAAACAGGGGCTGATGTTTTTTCCGGTTTTTATTCATTTGCTGGCTTCGGTTGTTAATCGTTATCAGGAATTCCGGACAGGGGTTAATTCCTCCGGTGAACTTGGCTATTGGCGGCAAGTTTGGCCGAATTATACGGTTTTTCATCCTCAAAACCGGAGCTTTTCTACGTTATGGACGCCGTTTTCTGAGAATTTTGATGATTTTTATCTTAATTATGTTCGGGATTGGGAAAAATATGGCGAGATTGAGGGCTTTGCTCCAAAACCGGAAATGCCGGAAAATATTTTTAACGTTTCCTGTTTGCCTTGGGTGAATTTTACGTCTTTTGACCTTGATTTGCCGCGTTCCGATAATTATCTGTTGCCGATTTTTACGTTGGGAAAATTTTCTGAGAAGAACGGCGGGACTTTTGCGCCGCTGGCTATGCAATTTCATCATGCGGTTTGCGACGGTTTTCATGCCGCGCTGCTGGTTAACGAGTTACAAGAGTTGTGTAATGGTTTTGGAGAAAAAAATGAACATCAAAGATTTTAAACCGGAGGATTTAAAACCGGTACTTAAATTATGTGACGAGGTTCGTGAACATCACCGGCAGATTTTGGGCGGGTATTTTATGCCGCAGGATGATGATATGGAAGGCGCTCAGGTCATAGGGGCTTTTGAGAGCGGAAAGGCCGTGATGCTGGTGGCAGAAGAAGCTGGTTTGGCAGTCGGTTTTTTATTGGCGGAAAAAAAGAACAGCCCCTGGCTAGAGGCGCCGAGAACGGCGGTAATTCATAATTTGGTTGTGACGGAAAAATGTCGCGGCGGCGGTATCGGGCAAAAGTTAATGGATGTTTTTTACCGGCGTTGTCAGGAAGCCGGAATTCAGGAGATTAAACTTGGCGTGTTTAATAAAAACAAACTGGCTTATCATTTTTATGAGAAATATGGTTTTGAGCCGCTGGAACAGAAAATGAGTTTGAGAGTCAAACAAGATGCAGGCGATTAATTTTATTACTTCCAATAAGGGAAAGATTTTGGCGTTGGAAAGGGCTTTAAGAGCCGAAAATGCCGGAGAAGTTGAGGTTGTTGCGCAGGATTTGGACTTATTGGAACCACAATTTGATACGGTTAAAGAAGTTTCGCTTTATAAGGCACAAAGGGCTTTTGAAATGCTGCAAAAACCGGTCTTGGTCGAAGACGGCGGATTTTGTATTGCCGCATTGAATGATTTTCCGGGGGTTTATACCAAATATGTCATCAAAACAATCGGTGCGGACGGGATTATTAAACTGCTGGAAGGTGTGGAAGATCGGCGGGCACGTTTTATCAGTTATGCTACTTATATTGATGCGGCCGGAACGGTGCGGCAGTTTGAGCGGAAAGGCGGCGAGGTTGATATTTGCTGCCGGAAAGTTAATATTGACTCCCCTTATGCCTGGTCGGAGTTGTGGAAGATTATTTATGTTAAAAAATATGGCAAGGCTTTGTGCGAGATGAGCAAGGCCGAAGTTGACGACTACATGGCCGGAACATCGGTTGAGGGCAGTCTTCAACAGTTTGCAAGATGGTATGTCAGAGAGGGCGGCAAATGAACATCAGGCAGGAAACAACACAAGATTTTGATGAGATTTATCGCTTGGTTCAGACGGCTTTTGAAACCGCCGATGTCAGTGACGGCAGGGAGCAGGATTTTGTTGTGTCTTTACGGGGCTCGGAGAATTATATTCCGGAACTGGCTTTGATCGCGGAAGAAGGCAAAAAGATAATCGGTTACATTATGCTGACAAAACAGCCGGTTGTTTTAAAGGAAAAAAGTGTAAACGCGTTGTTGCTGGCGCCTGTTTGCGTAGATATTGCTTTTCGGGGCAGAAAGCTGGCATCGCAATTGATAAACACGGCTTTGGACAGAGCAGAAAAGTTTGGCTTCGATGCGGTTTTTCTGGTCGGAAATCCGGCGTTATACAATCGTTTTGGTTTTGAGAAAACGGTTGCGAAAGGCATTAAGAATCTTAACGGCCTTCCGGACAAATATGTTTTGGTTAAGGAATTGAACAAAGGCTGTCTTGACGGGTGTTCCGGCACAATTGATTTTGATTATGAGTTTTAGTCCTCTTAACGCAGCTGGCTGTCTTTGCTGCCGCGCCGGTTGTAGAGGCTGACGGCTTTTTGTTCTTTATCGGCTTCTTCCTGACAATGAATGCATAAGCGGACACCCGGCAAGGCCTGCCGGCGTGCCGGAGGAATTTCTTCTCCGCATTCTTCGCAAAATTCCAAGCTTTCACCACAGGGAACGTTTTTGCGGGCGCGTTGCACTTCGTCGTTAATCGAATCCTGAATTTGTTCCTGTACTGCGTCGTCGCCGGCCCATCCGTTTGCCATTATATTTCTCCTTTACTTTTACTTAATTATATAATCATTCTGTTTTTTCTGCAAATATATAATGCTTACATAATATGTTATGATTTTGTTTTGCCAGAATCGGCAGAATGTTTTTATGGACTGGAGAAAAGATGATTTATGGATATATTCGCGTGAGCAGTGACAAGCAGACGACCGAAAATCAGCGTTTTGAAATTGAGCGTTTTGCAGAAAACAGCGGAATTGTGATTGAAAAATGGATAAATGAGACAATCAGTGCAACTAAAGATTTGGAAAAAAGAAAACTCGGAAGGCTTCTTAATGTTCTGAAAACAGGGGATATTTTGATCTCTTCAGAGCTCTCGAGGCTGGGAAGGAATCTGTTGCAGGTTATGAGTATTTTACATTTTTGCATGAAGAAAGACATTCAGGTCTGGACGATTAAGGACAATTATCGTCTGGGAGCTGATATTCAGTCCAAGGTTTTGGCGTTTGCCTTCGGATTGTCTGCCGAGATTGAGCGGAATCTGATTTCTCAGCGCACTAAGGAGGCTCTGGCTCGATTGAAAGCCGAAGGAAAGCGTCTGGGACGTCCGAAAGGCAGCGGCAATAAGTTTGCCAAATTGAGTGGCAAAGAAGAAAAAATTGCTGAAATGCTTAGGGAAAATATGTCAAAAAAGAAAATTGCACAATCTTTTCACGTCAGTCGGCGTACGTTATATAATTTTATTAAAAAACAACAGATAAGCGGGAATAAATAACGGACATATAAATTTCTCACAAAAAAATTGGGTAAAAGTTTTGGGCAAAAACAGAGTGCATGGAGATAGGCAGTTAAAATTTATCCAATAAAACTGTCACTTTTAATAAATAGTGCTTGAATAATTTTTTTTATTATTTAAGATAACGCCATATGAGAAATTTATATGTCCGTTTTTCGGGCATAAAAAACACGTAATTGGAGAGTGCTTGGAGTTTTGCTGATATGGCGATTACGGACGGTATACAGAGGTGGTTGTCCGTTGTTGTCAGGTGCAGATGATTATCGGGGTGTTCCGGCTATGTTCAGGAAATGTATATTTCTAAAATCCGGAAGGTACCTTTTTATATCAATTTTATTTGCTGGTATTTGTCACCACCCCGATAACTCTTATATTCTCCACCGGGCAGGAGTTTTTTATGGTTAAAATTTCGGTATTGATGCCGGTTTATAATACAGATGAAAAATTTTTACGGCAGGCAATAGAAAGTATTTTAAGCCAAACGTATCAGGATTTTGAACTTCTGATTGTTAATGACTGCTCCACCGATGTCCGGGTAGAAGAGGTGGTTTTATCTTATAAAGACAAACGAATTAAATATTCAGTCAATTCTCAAAATCTGGGCATTTCCGGAACGCGCAATAAGTTGATGAGTTTGGCTAAAGGCGAGTATTTGGCCGTGATGGACCATGATGATGTTTCTTTGCCGGAACGTTTGGAGAAAGAAGCGGCGTTTCTTGATGCCCATCCTGAAATCGGTGTGGTCGGCTGTGCTGTTCGTTACCTCGGAACGTCAAAAATCAGAAAATTGCCGGAAAGCGATTGTTCAATTCGGGAAGCTCTTGTCTTTTTCAGTCCTTTTTGTCATCCGGCGACGATGATCCGCAAGTCTGTTTTGCAGAATAACGGAATTGTTTATGAAGCCGAATTTAGTCCGGGAGAAGATTATGCTTTGTGGTGCCGTCTGATGGCCGTGACGAAATTTGCCAATCTGCCGGATGTGCTCTTTGAATATCGGGATTATTCCGGCAATACAACGCATTCCCAAAAAGAAAAAATGCAGTCTGCTACCCGCCGCGTTCAACAAAACATTCGTCAGGCTTATCCGGCCCTTTGGGCAACGGCAAAGGAGAATGCCAATTGGGTAAAGCGGTTTAAGCTGTTTGGTTTTTTGCCGTTTTTGACAATCAGAAAAAGGCAGAATTTCCGAAAGGCAAAGTTGTTTGGCTTTTTGCCGTTATGGTCTGAAAAAATAAAATATTCAGCAGGAGGAGAAAAGTAGCATGAAGGGTATTATTCTTGCCGGCGGCAGCGGAAGCCGGTTGTATCCTCTGACGCAGACGATTTCAAAGCAGTTGTTGCCGGTGTATGACAAGCCGATGATTTATTATCCTTTGTCAACCTTATTATTGTTCGGTATCAGGGAAATTCTGATTATTTCCACACCCAAAGATACGCCGAATATTCAGGCTTTGTTTAAAGACGGTTCTCATTTGGGGTTGCAAATCCATTATGCCATTCAGAATGAGCCGAAGGGAATTGCACAGGCTTTTACCATTGGGGCTGATTTTATCGGAGATGATGATGTCTGCCTTATTTTAGGCGACAATATTTTTTATCTGGGCGGACAGATTGACACTTTTCGTGCGGAAGTCTTGCGCAATCCGGGAGCGACGGTCTTCGGGTATCATGTTTCTGATCCCGAGCGTTTTGGCGTGGTGGAGTTTGATAAGGACTTCAAAGCCGTTTCGATTGAAGAAAAACCGACGAAACCGAAATCAAATTATGCCGTGGTCGGACTGTATTTTTATAAATCCGATGTCGTTGAAAAGGCCAGAAATCTGAAACCTTCGGCGCGCGGTGAATTGGAAATTACCGATTTGAATAAGCTCTATCTGGAAGAAGGGCGGATGAATGTGGTGCCGATGCGGCGCGGCAATGCCTGGCTTGATGCCGGAACGCCCGACAGCCTGATGGAGTCTTCCCAGTTTGTGCAGATTATTGAGCAAAGGCAGGGGCTTAAAATTGCTTGTATTGAAGAAATTGCTTATCGGCGCGGTTTTATTAACGATGAACAAATGGCCGAGTTGATTGGCGCGCTTAAGGACGGGTGTGCTTATAAGAAATATTTGCAGAAAATTTATGAGGAATATCATGGAATTTATTAAGACGGAAATTGACGGCGTTTATATTTTGGAACCGCGGGTTTTTGAAGATGCCAGAGGATATTTCTTTGAGATTTACAATCAAAATGAATTTGCCGCTCACGGGCTGGATTATCGGTTTGTGCAGGATAATCAGTCCAAGTCTTCTTACGGTACAATCCGCGGGCTGCATTTTCAGAAAGGTGAGTTTTCCCAAGCCAAACTGGTACGCGTGATTGCGGGAACAGTGTTGGATGTCGGCGTTGATTTGCGTCCGGAATCAAAAACTTTCGGAAAATATATTGCGGTTGAATTGTCCGGCGAGAACAAACGGCAGCTTTTGTTGCCGCGCGGTTTTGCCCATGGTTTTTCCGTATTGAGCGAAACGGCCGTGTTTTCTTATAAATGTGACAATTTTTATCATCCGGCGAGTGAGGGCGGTATTCGTTTTGATGATCCCGATTTGAATATTGATTGGAAAGTTGATCTTAAAAATGCAGTTCTGTCGGATAAGGATTTGAAATTGCCGTTTTTTAAGGAGTATGAATCTTGTTTTTAGTGACGGGGGCAAACGGACAGCTGGGGCAGGAGTTGCGGCTTATTCTCGGGGATAAGGCCGTGTATGCGGATTTTGCCGATTTGGACATTACGGATGCGGCGGCCGTTAAAGCGTTTTGCAAAGACAAGGCGTTTGAGGCGATTATCAATTGTGCGGCTTACACGGCTGTTGACAAGGCTGAGAGCGAGCCGGAAAAAGCTCGCGCCGTGAATGCGGACGGGCCGAAAAATCTGGCGGAGACCGGTATTCCGATGGTTCATATCTCAACGGATTATGTTTTTAACGGTCAGAGCTGTCGTCCTTACAAAGAAGATGACTTGCCGTCGCCGCGTTCGGTATATGGTCGGACTAAACTGGCCGGCGAGCAGGCGGTTTTGGAGTGTTCTTCGGCAGCGTTTGTTTTTCGGACTTCCTGGTTGTATTCGCCGTTCGGCAATAACTTTGTGAAGACGATGCTGCGGCTGGGTACCGAAAAGGAAATGCTCAAAGTGGTGTTTGACCAAGTCGGAACACCGACTTATGCGGCTCATTTGGCGCAGGCGATTGTTAACGCTTTGCCGCATTTGAAAGAAGGACGAAAAGAAGTTTATCACTTTAGCAACGAAGGTGTTTGTTCCTGGTATGATTTTGCCGTGGAAATTATGGCACGGGGCGGCCGGAATTGCAAGGTTTTGCCGATTGAAAGCAAGGATTATCCGACAGCGGCGGAACGTCCGGCTTTTTCGGTATTGAACAAGGAAAAGTTTAAAACAAGTTTTGGGGCGGAGATACCTCATTGGACGAAGGGACTTGAAGAATGTCTGAAGCGATTTTAGTGACCGGCGGCGCCGGATTTATCGGTTCTAATTTTGTGCCGTATTTTGTAAATAAATATCCGCAATATCAGGTGATTAATCTGGACAAGCTGACTTATGCCGGCAATTTGGAAAATCTGTCAGAGTGTGAGGGAAAAGCCAATTATCATTTTGTACAAGGAGATATTTGCGATGCGGCATTTGTGGAAAAGCTGTTTGCAGATTATGATATTCGCGGCGTGATTCACTTTGCGGCGGAAAGCCATGTTGACAATTCGATTTCCGGTCCGCGTCCGTTTATCGAGACCAATATTGTCGGAACGTTTAATCTGTTGGAAACGGCGCGGAAGCATTGGATGACTGCACCGATGAAGTGTAAGGCCGGTTATGAAAAATGCCGTTTTCATCATATTTCAACCGATGAGGTTTACGGCTCTCTCGGGGAAGACGGTTTTTTCACAGAAACAACGCCGTATGCGCCGAATTCTCCTTATTCTGCGTCCAAAGCCGGTTCTGATTTTCTGGTACGGGCCTATTTTCATACTTTCGGCATGAACGTGACAACGTCTAATTGTTCCAACAATTACGGGCCGAAGCAGCATCCGGAAAAATTGATTCCCAAGATTATCAGCAATTGTCTGAATGAAAAACCGATACCTGTTTACGGCGACGGTAAAAATATTCGCGACTGGCTGTATGTGCTTGATCACTGTAAGGCGATTGATTTGATTTATCATCAGGGCAGGGCCGGCGAAACCTATAACGTAGGCGGGCATAACGAAAAGACCAATCTTGAAATCGTTTCGGCGATTTGCCGCATTCTTGACGAGAGAAAACCACGTGTCGGTGGAAAGAAATATGCCGAACTGGTGACTTTTGTGGCTGATCGGGCCGGTCATGACAGGCGTTATGCGATTGATGCCGACAAACTGGCGGCCGAACTGGGGTGGAAAGCTGATGAGAATTTTGCTTCCGGCATTGTGAAGACTGTGGCGTGGTATTTGGAGAAGTAACGAATGACTTTTGAACTGGTAGATTTTCCGGTACACGGTAATCATGACGGAAATCTGGTTGCTCTGGAGAAAGGGCATGGGCTGCCTTTTGACGTTAAACGGGTTTATTATATCTGGGGAACGCGTAAGGATATTGTTCGCGGAAAGCATGCGCACAGAAAACTGGAGCAGATGATTGTCTGTGTTTCGGGCAGTTGTGATTTTATTTTGGACGATGGCGAAAATCGTGAAGTTATCCGTTTGGATACCCCGTCTAAGGGGCTGTATGTCAAGCATAATATCTGGCGGGAGTTTACAAATTTTTCGGATGACTGCGTGATTATGGTTCTTGCTTCCGAGTATTATGACGAAGCTGATTACATTCGGGATTATGAGGTGTTTAAGAGAGAGGTTGGGAGATGGTAAAAGTAAAGTGGAGAGTATTGATATTTCCTGGTGGTATGGAAAATGGGATAGAGATATATAATAGTCTTAAATTTTGTAAGGAAGTGTCTTTATTTTCAGCATCCAGTTCGGTACCAAATCAGGCTTTTTATTTGTATAAGCATAATAATATTGTTAGAGATGTTCGTGAAGAAGGATGGGTTGATGATTTAAATGACATTATCAAAAAAAATAATATTGATGTTGTTTATCCAGCTAATTCTTTTGTGATAGATGCTTTATACGCTCAAAGGTTTAATATTTGTGCTCCTGTTCTTCTTCCAAATGATGATGTTCTTAGAATAACTCGTTCTAAAAAAAGTACATTAGAACGACTTAAAGGTGTTTTACCTTTACCAATAGTTTATGAAAAACCAACCGATATAAAGCAATTTCCTGTATTTATTAAACCAGATAATGGTTACGGTGCACAGGGTGCTAAACGAGTCGATACACCGGCGGAATTGTCAGGCATAGATTTTGATAAGTTTATTGTTCAGGAGCTTCTTCCCGGTAAGGAATATACCGTTGACTGCCTGTCAGACAACGAGGGGAAACTATTATTTTCCGCAGGGCGGGAACGTTCGCGTATCCGTATGGCAACCTCCATGCATGCCGAAGCGGTCAGCCCTGAACTTGACAGTTTTTTTGCCGAATGTGCAAATAAAATACTTCAAAAGATTAAAATATCCGGCGCGTGGTTTTTCCAAATGAAAGAAGATTGCGAAGGATACCTAAAACTTCTGGAAATAGATGTGAGAATTGCCGGAACAATGTGTTATAATCGGTGCCGCGGAATAAATTTTCCGCTGCTTTCGCTTTATCTCTTCTTTAATCTTCCGGTTGCCGTCAGTTACAACCGCGTTCCTCTGAAGCTCGATCGCTCGCTGCGCAACCGTTATATCTTTGATTATGAATATGATAAAGTTTATGTCGACCTTGATGACACGATTATTTATCGTAACGAGATAAATACCGACCTTATCAAATTCTTGTATCAGTGCCTGAACCGCAAAAAACAGATAATACTGCTATCCAAACACCTCGGAAACGACAAAGAGGAATATCTCAGACAATGGCGGATATCCGGGATTTTTGACAAGATTATCTGGCTGAACGAAGAAGACCAAAAATCAGACTACATTGACTGTTCCAAATCAATTTATATAGATGACAGTTTTTCACAGCGAAAAGAAGTTGCCGACAGGCTCGGAATTCCAACTTTTGACGCATCCATGATTGAATGTTTATTAGATGAGAGGATATAATGCTGGAAAATTACACATGGACAAAAAAAGGACTTATATACAAACCTGAGCATAAACAAGATTGGTGGGTTGACCATGCCATGGCTCCGACACCGATACTCTATGACGCTAATACGATCAGAATTTATATCGGCGCTTGGGATAAAGACAGTATCTCCAGAATCACATATATTGATGTTGACAGCAACAATCCGTCGATAGTAAAAAGAATATCTGATAAATTTATTCTTGACATAGGGAAAGATGGTTGTTTTGACGACAACGGCGTTTTTCCCGCGCATGCTTACAAACACCCCGACGGCCGCGTTTTTCTTTACTATACGGGCTTTCAAAAATTAGATAAAATTGCATTTTCCAACTTTTCAGGACTGGCCATAAGCTATGACAACGGCGAAACTTTTGAAAGAGTAAGTCAAGCCCCTGTTATGGACAGAGCCGATGAAGGGCTGTATACCCGTGCCGGGACTTCAGTCATATATGAAGACGGTATATTTAAATGCTGCTATTCCGTCGGTTCCGGCTGGTACAACATTGCCGGAAAAAAACGTCCGATTTATGAAGTTAATTATATAGAATCTCAAAACGGTATCAACTTTCCCCAAAAGGGAACGACTGCCGTAAAAGTCGACCTGAGCCGCGAGCACGGGCTTGGACGGCCGCAGATTGTCAGGCTGCTTGGACAGACGATGGTCTTTTATACCCGCCGCACGTTGGACTTCAAGTATTTCATAGGTTGCGCGGTTAAACAGGGAAATGAATGGATTCGCTGTGATGACTGGCTGGAAACAATCAAACACGGCGCGCCCGGAGAGTTTGACGATCAAATGATTTATTTTCCGGCAGTTATTGATACTGGCAACAAAATTTTTCTGTTCTATGTCGGCAACGGATATGGAAAAGAAGGATTCGGTTATGCGGAGATGATTAAGAATAATGACTAAATCTATCGTTTTTTTAATGTGTACATCTGGCATCGGGGGAGAAGTCATAACATACATGAGAATGGCTGAATGGCTTCACAAAAATACTGATTATAAAATCTATTGTGCAGATATTCCAAGCGGTGCTTCTTTGACTTACATAAAAAAATACAATTATGATTATATACAAATTATTCCCTTGAACGTTAGTACAGATACTGATGGAAAATTACATAAAATCGAGGATACGAAATTTCCAGACGATAGTATGATCTTTACAAATGGATTTTACTTATGGAAAAGTGATATATTAAAACACATAATTGCAGACAATATCCGTTTCCTGTTTTACTTTGTAGAGCCGAGGACATACACTGACGTTTTGTTACAAAAATCTTGGTTAAAAAAAATACGAGAAAAGATTAAACTGAAGTCCATTTTAAAATTGGCAAACTCTAGTAAGAGTTTGGTTTTTCAAGATTACCCAAATTTTCGCAATGTCGCTAATTTCTGTCCTCAGATAGATAAACGTTATCTACCTATTCCTATATATCATAAGCCAGTAAGACAGAATTGGAAATTTTCTACACATGATATTCGGCTGTGCTATATCGGACGGAACTGTGCTACTAAAAACCGGACTTTGTATTTTTTTGTAGAACAATTGAGCAAATATATACAGCAAAAGAATCAAACTTCCATTACTCTGTATATTGTATCCGACATATGTAAAGAAGATAGAATTTATATAAAATTACGGCAGCGTTTCCCTAAAATTAAAATTGTTCTAAAAAGCACTTTATATGAAGACAAACTGGAAAAATTTCTGCAAGAAGAAGTCGATATTGTTCTCGGTATGGGGGTTTCTTGTTTGGATGCTACACGACTTGGTATACCAGCTATATCTGCACCCGCGTCCACCAGAAAAATTCCATTTTCAACCAAAGTTGGAACTATAAGTGACTTCAATGAATATACGCTTGGTGGATATCTCAATGAAGACAACTGTTTTCAAAATGGCAAATTGTTTTTCGACTTATTAGATGATATTTGTCAAAATTACAATAATTATGCCGCTGAAAATTACAAATTTTCAAAAAAGAATTTTAACATAGAACATGTTATGCCAAAATTTTTGCAATACGCAAACGAAACATCATTTGAATATAAAGATATAGGAAATTGTTATGGAACTTATTGAAATTACCCGACAAGAATTCGACAATCTGGTCAAGCAGCCTTTTTCTGCTTTTGATACCAGCGTATTTTGCGAATTAAACCGCGCCAAAGTGGACGATTTGAAATATCTGTTGTTTAATGACGGAAAAAACCGCTTTTACCTTATTGCCGGCATCAAAGATGGAGTTGTCAAATTCCCGTTTTCAGCCTCATTCGCCATGCTGGCCAATGTCAGTTTGCACAACAAAATCGTATGTTATCATGAAGCCGTCAAAGCGCTCAGCGCATGGGCTGCCGAAAACGGATACAAAAAGATTGTGTTTTCGCTACCGCCTCATTTTTATAATCCGACGACCATAACCATGTTGTATAACGCCCTGTTTGTCAACGGCTTCAAAATTGAAGACATTGAAGTCAATTATGAATATTACCTCAAAAACTTTTCAGACACTTATGAAATGGACATCGACCCCAAAGCCCGACAAAAGTTGCGCGCTTCGCTCAAAAACAACCTCTCTTTTGAAAAAACGGACGATATTGAAACCGTCTATGAAGTCATCCGCCAAAACCGAGAATACCGCGGCTTTCCGCTGTGGATGAGTCTTGCCGACGTCAAAGCCACGCAACCGTTGATTAACATGGATTTGTTTTTGGCGCGCGATGCCGGCGGAACGCCAATTGCTTCAGCACTCATTTACCGCCTGACAGACAAAATACTGCGCGTCATCTACTGGGGAAACACGGCAGAAAGTGAAGAATTACGCCCGATGAATTTTCTTTCTTATCAGGTTTTCAAGTATTACAGTGGCAAAGCGTTTGAAGTCATTGATATCGGCCATTCAACCGATGACAGCATTCCTAATTTCGGTCTGTGCGATTTCAAACAGGCTATCGGCTGTGACTGCTCTCCCAAATTAGTTATGATTAAAGAACTCTGATAAAAGGCATAATACAATGATTAAATTTTTAGATTTGGAGAAGGTTAATAATCGGTTTCGGGAAGAAATTGATGGACGGATAAAGAACATTCTGGACAAAGGGTGGTATTTGCAAGGTGAGGAAAATGACCGGTTTGCCAAGAATTTTGCAGATTTTTGCGGGGCAAAATATGCTGTCGGTGTGGCTAATGGTTTAGATGCTTTACGTTTGATTATCAAAGCTTCCGGATTTGGTTTCGGTGATGAGATTATTGTTCCGGCCAATACTTATATTGCGACTATTCTTGCGATTTCCGATAACGGCTGTACGCCGGTTTTGGTTGAGCCGGATATTCGTACTTATAACATTAATCCGGATTTGATTGAAGCCGCAATTACGCCCAAGACCAAAGCAATTATGCTGGTTCATCTTTACGGGCAGGCAGTGCAGATGCAAAAAATTCGGGATTTGGCTCAAAAGTATAATCTCAAAATTTTTGAAGATGCCGCTCAGGCTCATGGCGCTGAATATGAAAATCGTCGGGTTGGCAATCTCGGTGACGCGGCAGCTTTTAGTTTTTATCCCGGCAAAAATCTGGGCTGTATGGGTGACGGCGGTGCCGTTGTGACGAATGATGAAGAGCTTTATAACAAGGTTAAAGCTTTGGCTAATTATGGTTCTGACCGCAAATATCATCATATTTACAAGGGGTTGAATTCCCGTCTTGATGAAATTCAGGCTGCGGTATTGGATGTTAAGCTGCCTTATTTGATACAAGATAATCAACGTCGTCGCGAAGTTGCAAAATATTATCGCGAGAACATTAAAAATCCGCAGATTGTTTTGCCGCAGACTTATGATGAAAAGGCGCATGTTTGGCATGTGTTTGCCGTACGGGCGGCAGAGCGTGACCGTTTTCAAGAATATCTCAATGATAACGGGGTGCAGACGATTATCCATTATCCGACCCCGCCGCACAAACAACCGGCTTATGCGGAGTGGAACAGTCTGTCTTTTCCGGTTACGGAGCAGATTCACCGTGAGATTATTTCTTTGCCGATTTCTCCGGTTATGACTGACGAAGAGGTTAAACAAGTGGTTGAGATTGTGAATGCCTATAAGTGAGGAATTATCGGAATATAAAACGGTTGTATTGCGGAATAAAAGTTTTTTTGAAGATTTGCTTCTAAAAATTAAAACGGCCAAAAATGATAGAGAAAAGCTCCGGTTTGCCAAAAAGGCAATAAAATTTGCAACGTCTACCGGAACGGGATATTTTAGTTCTGATATTCTGGAGCAGGTTTTTATGGATATTGCTGCAAAGCATGATGTGAAAAACCTTTCTAAGGATTTTGTTCCTAAAAGCGTATTACATGTTATGACTAAGACGTATTTTTCCGGCGGCCATACCAGAGTTGTTGAAAGGTGGATTGAGGCTTCTCCCGATGATGAAAAGCATTCTTTGTTGTTGACTTCCGAAGCCGGACAAAAGGTTCCGCCGCATTTGCAAAAAGTTGTTCAGAGCAAAGGCGGTAAGATAATCCGCCTTTCAGACTGGTGGTCAGATCTTCGCAAGGGTTTGGAGCTACGTAAAATTGCTTCCGAATATGCGTTTGTCGTGCTGCATGTTCATCCTGAAGACGTGGTGCCGCTTATTGCTTTCGGCAACAGGCAATTTGAACGGCCGGTCATTTTTTATAATCATGCAGATCATAAGTTCTGGCTGGGTGTTGGTATTGCCGATCTGGTTGCTGACTTGCGACGGAAAGGGCAGGAGATAACTTTAAAATTTCGCGGAGCTCAAAACAGTTTTATATTAGGCGTTCCGTCCGAGTTACCCAAGTCTGTGGTTGAAAAGAACAAATCTGAAGCCCGCCAGGTGTTGTCTTTGCCTTCGGATAAAAAAATAATTTTAACCGTGGGTTCAGCTTATAAGTATAAGCCCTTGGGAAAACTTGACTATTTGCAGGTCGTGCAGAAGTTGCTCGAAGATGAAGATATAATTTTTATTGCCATCGGGCCGGATTATGCAACGCTTCCATTATGGAAAAACGTGGCGGAAAAAAGTCAGGGGCGTTTGAAAGCTCTTGGTATTTTGCCGTATGAAGAGGTTGTGGCTTATATTGCGGCAGCAGATGTGGTTTTGGACAGTTTTCCGATGGGCGGTGGAACAGCCATGATTGATGCCGTTAGTAAAAATCGTCCGGTTTTGTTTGTTGACAGCATTTTAGGACAATTTGATTATTTGTTAGGGTCTGTGGCTCAGTGTTCCGATTTTCATGATATGGCCGTTAAAGCGCATGATTTGGCGTATGATGAGGTTCTTCAGCAAGAGAATGTGGCCGAGATGAAAAAAAGACTGGCAGACAATTGTTGTATGGACGTATGGAAAAACAGGCTCCCTCAGGTTTATCGTCAGGCCGGCCAAAGACATTTGCTCCATTCGTTCGAGGCATTGCCGCAAGTGTCGGACGATACGGTCGTTTTAGTGAATTTGTATCAGAAAGTAAAAGAAAAAGTCTGGTTGCGTTGCGGTCGCTGGCTGCAAGTCAGAACGGTTAAAGAGGTGTATGGCAAAAAGCTTTATGCCGAGTTTATGGGAAAGACGTTTTTGAAATTAAATTGCGGCGGATAGGTGCTTTCTGTCTTTACAAATTCTTTTTTCCGGCTTTATTATAAAAAATCGTTTCAAAAAGGAGGAAGAATGGCGTCGAGAGTTGCGATTATCGGGATTATTGTTGAAAATCCGGAAGCTGTGGAAAAGCTTAATGCGATTTTGCATGAGTATGCCGCTTTTATCATCGGCCGCATGGGGATTCCTTATCGCGAAAAGAAGGTAAGTATTATCAGTATTGCCGTGGATGCGCCGCAAGATGTGATTAGCGCCATGGCGGGAAGAATAGGGCGGTTGAACGGTGTGTCGGCCAAAACAGTTTATTCGGCCGTCGGGGTTGAAAATTAAATTCTTTCTTGCATCTTTGCCTTAAAGTTTGTATAGTTCCAGTGATTTTTAACTAACGGGAAAGAATTTTCTGACCCGAAAGAGAAAGGCTGTTATATGTATGATCCGAAATCATTAAAGGCGGAGGAGTTTATCTGCCATCAGGAAGTTCTTGATACGCTGGAATTTGCCGAAAAAAATAAAAACAATCGCGACCTTATTGATAAAATTCTGGAAAAAGCCCGTCAGCGCAAGGGATTGAGCCATCGAGAGGCCATCGTGCTGCTGGACTGTGCGCTAGAAGACAAAAACAAAGAGATTTTTGCTTTGGCCGAGCAGATTAAAAAAGATTATTACGGTAACCGCATTGTTATGTTTGCGCCGCTGTATCTGTCCAACTATTGCGTCAACGGCTGCGTCTATTGTCCTTATCATGCCAAAAACAAGCATATTGCGCGCAAAAAGCTGACACAGGAAGAAATTGCCCGTGAGGTTATTGCCTTACAGGATATGGGGCATAAGCGTCTGGCTCTGGAAGCGGGAGAAGATCCGGTTAACAATCCGATAGAATATATTTTGGACAGCATCAAAACGATTTATTCGATTAAGCATAAAAACGGGGCAATCCGCCGTGTGAATGTGAATATTGCGGCGACGACGGTTGAAAACTACCGCAAGCTGAAAGAAGCCGGTATCGGCACTTATATTCTTTTTCAGGAAACCTATCATAAAGAGAGCTATGAAAAGCTGCATCCCAAAGGTCCGAAGCATAATTACGCTTATCATACGGAGGCGATGGACAGAGCCATGGACGGCGGTATTGACGATGTCGGGCTTGGGGTTTTGTTTGGGCTGGAATTGTACCGTTATGAATTTGCGGCGCTTTTGATGCATGCCGAGCATCTGGAAGCTGTGCACGGCGTGGGGCCGCATACCATCAGCGTGCCGCGGATTAAGCATGCCGATGATATTGATCCGAATGTTTTTGACAACGGCATTGATGACGATATTTTTGCCAAGATTATTGCCTGTATCCGGATTTCGGTGCCTTATACCGGTATGATTATTTCAACGCGAGAAAGCAAGGCTTGTCGGGAAAAAGCATTGCATTACGGCATATCGCAAATCAGCGGCGGCTCCAAGACCAGTGTCGGCGGATATGCCGAAGAGGAACCGGATGATCATAAATCCGAACAATTTGATGTCAGCGACAAAAGAACGCTGGACGAGGTTGTCCGTTGGCTGATGGAACTGGGATATGTGCCGAGTTTTTGTACGGCTTGTTATCGGGAAGGCCGCACCGGCGATCGGTTTATGGCTTTGTGCAAGAATATGCAAATTCACAATTGCTGTCTGCCGAATGCCTTGATGACCCTGAAAGAATACATACAGGATTATGCCTCTCCCGAAACAAAACGACTTGGGGAGGCGTTGATTGCTTTTGAACTTAATCATATTCCGAATGAAAAAGTCAGAAATATTGTCAAGGATAATTTGGAAAATATTGTCAACGGACAGCGGGATTTTCGTTTTTAACGTTTGCTAAACTTTGTTGAAAAAGCGGAAGCGGAAAACGTTTCCGCTTTTTTGTGCCGTCGGAAACGGCCTGCTGTTTTTTTAGTTTGATTTTTGAAAAAAAGTGTAATAGTTTTAGAAAAATTGAAAAAAATATATGAAGAGAGGTTGTTATGGGAATTAATGCGTTGCCGGTCAGAGGCACAAAAGATTATCTGCCGGCAGAGGTTCAGCTACGGGATTATGTTCAGGGGATTATCCTTGATACGTATAAAAAGTTTGGTTTTCAGCGGATTAATACGCCGATTATGGAAGATATCGAGCGTTTGAACAAAAGTGACGGCGGTGAGAATCTCAGCATGATTTTCAAAATCCTCAAGCGCGGACAAAAGCTTGATTTGAGCAAAGAAAATCTTAAGGAAGATGATTTGGTTGACAGCGGGCTGCGTTATGATCTGACCATGCCGTTGTCGCGTTATTTTGCCAATAACCGCCAGAATTTGACTTTGCCGTTTAAATGTATTCAGATTGACAAGGTTTTTCGGGCCGAACGTCCGCAAAAAGGCCGGTTGCGCGAGTTTTTTCAATGTGATATTGATATTATCGGCGATGCCTCGGCCAATGCCGAAGCCGAGCTGATTTATGTGACGACGCAGGCTTTGCTGAATATCGGTTTTGATGATTTTACCGTTCGGGTTAACGACCGCCGGATTTTGACGGATTTGATTAAAGCCGCCGGATTTGCCGATGAAGACGTTTCTTCCGTCTGCATTAGTTTTGACAAGCTGGATAAAGTCGGTTTGGACGGTGTTAAAGCAGAGTTGCTGGAGAAAGAATATGCGCCGGCCGTGGTTGAAAAGTTTATGGAAATCATTGGCGGCAATGACTTGTCCGATTTGTCGGCGATTGAAAAGTTTTGTTCTGATGCCGGCGTTCCGGCTAATCTGCAAAAAGTGATTAATACAATTCAGTCTTTGACCGGCGGGAAATTTAATATTGTTTATGACAAGTCTTTGGTACGCGGCATGGGGTATTATACCGGCATGGTGTTTGAGATTGTCAGTACCAAATTTGGTTCTTCTGTTGCCGGCGGCGGCAGATATGACAAGATGATTGGCAAGTTTCTGGGAGAAACGGTGCCGGCAGTCGGTTTTTCTATCGGTTTTGAGCGTATTTGCGAAATTCTGAAAGACAGCGAGACGGTTAACGTGCCTCAGGGCCGGAAAATTGTGCTGGTTTATGCCGATAGTGACGATTTTGGCGCTGTTTTGAAAAAAACGGCGGAACTGCGGGCTGACGGCTGGACCGTGAATATGCTCAAGCGTTCCAAAAAACTTGGCAAGCAGCTTGATGCCATGATTGACAACGGTTACAGCCATTCTTTTAATTTTGGCGAATCGACTGAGCCGAAAGAACTGCAGAAAAAGTAACTCGTACAAAAAGATGAAAGCCCGCGGAACAAAATCTGCGGGCTTTTTGTTGTTGGAAATATTAAAAATTGCATTGACGCAATAATCGCCATCTATTATCCTGATTAATTATTAGTGGAGGAAAGCATGGCAGAGATTTCGGTGATTGTTCCGGCGTATAATGCCGAAAGATATTTGGAAAATACCATAAAAAGTATTTTGAATCAATCCTTTGAGAATTTTGAAATGATTTTGGTCGATGACGGCAGCGTTGACAAAACACCGGAGATTATGGCTGCATATGCCGCTCAGGATAAGCGGGTAAGAGTTATCAGTCAGCCTAATAAGAAGCTTCCGGGGGCACGTAATGCCGGAATGGACGCGGCTGTCGGAAAGTATCTTTATTTTGCCGATGCAGATGATATTCTTCATCCGCAGATTTTAGCGTTTTTGTATCAGGCGTGTGAAAAAGAGCAGGCCGATTTTGCCTGTTGTGATTTTGTGGCTGTTGAGAAAAACCAGCTTCCCGAAATGCCTGTGTATGATAAAGACGTGTCCGGTGAAATTATTTATAAACCGCTTGAATTTATGTGCGGTAACCGTAAGAAAATAAATAATAATGTATGGACAAAGCTCTACAGGGCTTCGGCATTGGCCGGCCTGCGTTTTGCGGATAATCAGGGAGTGGAAGACTTATATTTTAATATTTTGGCAATGCGGAAATTTTCTAAAGGCGTGTTTGTTCCTTTGGTCTTGTATTATTATATCTTATCTCCGGGCTCAATTACGCGCGGAGATTTTAAAATGGAAAAGCTTGATGTCCATATGGATTGTTACAAACAACTGCAAAAAGATTTTGAAAATGAGCAGTTTTTGTGGCTGCTTATAAAACGCCAGATTGTCAATCGCAGTTTTTACGGTATGGCGAAAGCTGTTTCGGAATTGAAAAACAAAGAGCATAAACAAAAGCTGAAAGCTGCATGGAAGCCGCAAATCAGGGAATTTAAAAAAGCAGGGATTATCGGGATGGAAGGATTGTCTTTGCGCAAAAGGTTCAAACTCTTTCTCTTTATGCTCTTTTAGCAATTAACAGTATTTGCTTTTATTGTTGACCTAATTAAAACTATCACCTATTCTTGATTTTAACAATCAAAGAGAGGTGATATGAAAATTTCAGTTATTATTCCCGTTTATAATGTGGAAAAATATTTAGGAAAATGTCTGGAAAGTGTTAAAAATCAGACTATTAGCGATTGGGAACTGATTGCGGTTGATGACGGCAGTTCGGACAAAAGTGCCGATATTCTGAGGCAATATGCCGGACGTGATGCGCGCATAAAAGTAATAACCCAGTCCAACAGCGGTGTCAGTGCCGCCAGAAATGCCGGATTGGAAGCTGCAAAAGGCGACTTTGTCTGTTTTATTGATTCTGATGACTTTATTCATCCGCAAATGCTGGAATTGTTGTTAAATGCGGCGGAAAAAGAAAATGCCGATGTTGCAATTGCCTCCTTTTGCAAAGAAGGGGAATTTTCTTCCGGAACGTATCAGTTAAATGAAATTGAGCAGGAATGCGGCGTTGCCGATGCCGGATATTATCTGCAAAATGTGCATAGGCTGAATTATAGTGTTTCTCCCAAACTGATCCGGCGCAAGTTTATCGGAAATTTACGGTTTAAAGGTTGGTCTTGTGCCGAGGACTGGTGTTTTAATCTTGAGTTGGCCATAAAAGGATTCCGGTATGTTAAGCTGTTTGCGCCGTTGTACGTATATGTGGTGAATAACGGCTCAATTTCACATTTACCGTTTAGTCTGAAAAAGCTGGAAAGTTATTGTGCCGAGGTTGAATATTTTTATGAAAAATATAATGGCGATAAAGCCTTTGAAGCTTTGCGGGAAGATTTTTTCCGGCGTTTGATTCTGATGGCAATCGGCGAGGTGCGCAAAGCCGGCAGCCGACAGCTTAAGCGTGATTTGCGGCGGAAATATGCCCCGAGATTGTTAAGAATTTATCAAAACGGTTTGCTGCCGCCGCATAAATTGATTTTGCGGCAGAAAGTCAAGTTCTGGCTTTTTGTGTGTCGGGGGATGTTGAAAATATAAGAATGGTTTGACTTGCGCTTAAAGGTAGTGTAGCTTTTTTCTATCTTTTGAAGATAGAGGAAAATGTTATGAAAAAGCTTTTGAATTTTTGCAAGTATCTCCGTTTATCGGCCAATAATCTGGTTATTCGTTTGTTGCCGGCAAAAAAAATGCAGCCGGCCAGGTATTATCTTTCTTTGTGTTCTATTTTTAAGAACGAAGGAAAGTATATGAAGGAATGGCTTGATTTTCATCTGATTGTCGGATTTGAGCATTTTTATCTTTATAACAATTTTTCCTCGGATAATTATCAGGAAGTATTGAAGCCTTATATTGAAAAAGGCCTTGTCACGCTGATTGACTGGCCTTATCAGCACGGGCAGATGGGCGCTTATAATGATTGTGTAAACAAGTTTAAGAATGAGAGCAACTGGATTGCTTTTATGGATTTGGACGAGTTTGCCGTGCCGTTGACCTGTGACAATGTGAAAGACTGGCTGAAAAATTATGAGAAGTTTCCTTGCGTATTAGGCTTTTTTAAAGACTTTTCTTCTTCCGGCCGGATGAAAGACGATGAAGGCAAACCGGTTATTGAGCAGTTTGTTGTTTGTTCCGATTTTGTGTCTCCGTCCATGTTTTTGAATACGGCCTGGGCAGACCGGATAAAAGAGTTCCGGCTTTCTCATTTTTGCCGTTTTAAATTCTTTAACAAGGTTTGTCCGGAAAATGCCGGTTTCTTGTGCCGCTGGCATGAGCAGCCCAGAAAGCTTGATTTTCAGTTTAATCACTATCACAGCAAGAGTTTTGATTATTATGTCAGCAAGAAAATTCCGGGCGGGGACGTTTTTAGCGCTCAAAACAGTTATTCTTTGAAGCATTTTTATAAAAACGAGCAAAAATGCGGCAAGGTTGATTATAACGCTTACCGCTATCTGATTAAGCTGAAGAACTTTAATCTGGACGATTATCAGGCTTAATTACATTTTTTGCTTTGTTTGAGAATATAATAGTCAGCAAGTGTGCCGGTGATTGGTTTTTGTTCCATGTCAAGGCGCCGGATTTGTCCGTCTTCAATCTTATAATAAGATTTTTCGCCGGCAGCTGAAGTCAGTTCTATGGTGTCATCGGCGATATGGTATTTACCGGTTTCAGTGAAGGTTCCGTCATCTTTGTCAATATAAACCAGCTCTTCGGTATAAGAACGGTTTTGGCCAAAGGTTATGGTCGTGGCGATTCCCGGTCCGTCGGCAGCGGGCAGCGTGCCCTGATAGGTTCCGCAGATTTCTTTGTTGCCGGAACAGCTGCAGAGCAGGGCGAGAGAGAATATTGCGGCAATATGTTTCATGTTTTTTCTCCTTTGGCAATGAATATAATCTTTTTTGTAATGTTTTTAAGTTAATAAACTCATAAAATTTTAAGAAACAATGTTATATTTTATGTTTGGAGGAAGCGAAGATGAATTTTAAGTTTGCGCATTTTAATTTTAATGTCATGAATATTGAAAACAGTAAAAAGTTTTATGACGAGGCTTTGGGACTGACGGAATTCCACCGTATTGAAGATCCGTCCGGAGAGTATCTGATTGTGTATTTGCAGGACGGAAAGACCGGTTTTGAACTCGAACTGACAGAGTTGAAAAACCATCCGCAAAAATATGATTTGGGCGAAGCCGAGTTTCATCTGGCCTTGGAGGTTGACGATTTTGACGGCGCTTTTGCCAAACATCAGAAAATGGGATGCGTTTGTCTGGTGAATGAGGCGATGGGGATTTATTTTATTGAAGATCCGGACGGTTATTGGATTGAGATTATTCCCAAAAAGCATGTGATGTAAATGTCCGGCCGCCAAGGTTTGCTTTTTTAGAAAAATTTTTGTCAAAATTATTGACAAATGTGTGTCGCCGACGTATTATCCAAAATCATTTTAACATATTTGGTTTTTGATAAGCGATGATTATTGCAAATTTTGCGGAATACATCATGGCTGTTCGTCCCCTTTACTCAAATGCAACAATGATGTTTTTGTGGAAATATGCGAACGGTCTGGCCAATGTTTCCGATGCGAACAAACAAGAAAAAATCCGGCTGCAAAAAGAGATTTTTGTTGTTCGTCAGTCAATTTTAAAACTGCGGGAAGATATTAAGAAGTCACAGGACAAGATTTTGGCCAGTGAAAAGATCGGCCTTCTTAAGGCAGAAAAATCCAAATTGGCAGGCAAACTTAAAAAATTGTCCGAACAAAATCCGTTTTTGACATTAAAAGCGGAAGAGAAATCGGCACTGTGCCTTTCTGTCCTTTTGCAAAAATATCTGACTAATGAATTGGCCGCTCATCCCAATCTTCTTCTCGGACAAGACAGAAACGGCGCGGTGACGGTAGATGTGAAAGCGCTTAAAGCTTCTGAGCTTTTTCAGCAGATTCGGCATGTACATGATTATGTGGCGGCGTATATCGGCAATCATGCGGACAAGGTGATTTCTCCGGGGTATTTTATTACGCTGCTCGGTAATAACAAAAATTGGCGGAACCTGTATGACACGGCCGAGGCATATTTTGCTGAACAACGGCGGAAAGAAGCCAGAGATCCTGCTAAGCAGGACAACATCAGGGCCAGCAGGGAAGGGGTGCAGGTTATTAAAGTTTATCCCGAAAACGGGTTACAAGCCGTGCGGCTTTTGACCAAAGAAGCTCTTGACTATGAAGGCAAAGAAATGGGGCACTGTATTGGTGCCGGCAGTTATGACAAGTCTTTGGAAGACGGCAGCAGCCAATTTTATTCCATTCGTGAACTTTCAGCTGATGGGGAATGGAAACCGCATGTGACTTTTGAATGTGAAAAAGATAAAATTCGGCAGTGCAAGGGTAAAAACAATACGGCGGTCATCGGGCGCTATCTGAAAGAGGCGCGGGATTTTGCCTGTTGCTTGTTGGGAACAGAGGATTTGTTAAAAAATAATACAGACAGGTTTTCTGATTTTAGGAATCTGGGATATCAATGGGCGGATGGTGAAATTTGCGATATCTATGCCTCTGTTAATGAGAAATTTTCTTATGATTTTGTGAGCCTTGGTTTGAGGTTGGAAGAGTTGAAGGATATTGAGGTTCTTGAAAAAATCAAAGTTGATGTACTGAATTTGTCCGGTACCGCTACCGAAAATAATCTTGCACAATTGGCTCGTGTGAAACAGCTTAAGCGTCTTAATTTTAAAAATGTAAATTTTGGCAGCATGAAAAAGCTTGATTTGTCTTTTTTGCAGAATTTTTATCGGACAGAAGAGGATTTCAGACAGCAAAATGAGAAGCTGAAACAAAGCAAGATTGTCTATGTGGGCGGTGAAATCTGTTTCGGGTTGGAAGGCGTTATTGAATTTGACCGTAACAATAATATGCAGAAGATTGAAGAAATTTGTCTGCCTAAGAATATTGGCGGCTGCCGTCTGGGTTTTGTGCCGTCTTTGAAAATGCAAAAGTCTCTTATGGAATCATCGGGGCATATATCTGAGATGGTTCTGGACGGCGTAAAAGCGGAAAACGAAGATATGCTTGATTTTTCCGGCTTTGGAGAAGTTTATAGTTTTTCCTGCCAAGGGTGTGATTTTTCCAAGGTTGAAAAAATTGTTTGGCCGGAGAGTGAGCTTTTGACACTGAAGAATGTTAATTTGGACAGTTTGAGAAGTTTTGATTCCGGCAACCAAATAAAAGATTTGGTCATTAAGGAAAGTTCTGCAAAAAAGCTGAAATATTTTGAGATTAAACCGCAGGTGGAAAATCTGATGCTGAATAATAGCGGAGATTTTGTTGCTGCGTTTTGCTGGAGCAAAGAAGCGGCGCGAAAGTTTAAAATCAGAGTTGTCTCTTTTGTCGGCAGCCGTTTTCCTAAGCTGGAACAGCTGGATTTGAGCCGGTGTCAAAATCTGGAACGCATCAATTTTGTTGAAAGCAAACTGGGAACTTTAGAACGGCTATGGTTACCGGAACGTACGCGGGTGGAAATAACAAGGCAACCGCTGCCGGAAGATTGTCAGGTGCTTCGGGTGGCAAATCAGAGCGTACCAGCTTGCCAAAATAAAATACAGAGAGGCGGGCGATAAAATGAAAATAAGCAATTTCAGAGAGTATATCGGTCTGCTGGCAGGATTGTATAATCAACACAATTGGCAGAATGCATTTTTTTATATGCGGGATAATTTGCCGACAGACAGAGCCAAGGCTTCTGAGAGTGCTGCTTTGCAAAAAGAGGGACGGCTGGTTAAGGCAAAGATTTTGCAGCTGCGCGAAGAGCTTAAAAACGCCAACGATAAAAAAGCTCTCAGTTGGCAGATTAAGGTTGAGAAGGAAAAACGGGCAAAGTTGCTTTTGCAAGCGGCCAAAGTTGCAAAAACAGCTAAATTTTTACAACTGAATGATGAAACAAAGGCCTGTCTTTGCAGTTCTTATTTGATGCAAAAGTTTTTGCTGAACGAGCTTGACAGGCAGCAGGTGTTTGTGCAAAACCGGCAGTTAAACGGTATGGCCGAATTAAATATCGAAGCTTTTAAGAATTCTGATTTTTATCAGCAGGCAGTGCATGTGTGTGACTATGTTACGGCTTATATTTTGCAAAATCCGACCAAGGTTGATTCTCCGGGGTTTTTTAAGACATTGCTGCCGTCCGGTGCCGGCTGGCCGGAAGTCGTAGGGCAGGCCGAGGCATATTTTGAAGAACAGCGGCAAAAAGAAGCCAGAGATCCGGCTAAGCAAGATAACATCAAGGCCAGCAGGGAAGGGGTGCAGGTTATTAAAGTTTATCCCGAAAGCGGGTTACAGGCCGTGCGGCTTCTGACCAAAGAAGCCCTTGACTATGAAGGCAAAGAAATGGGGCACTGTATTGGCAGCGGCAGTTATGACAAGTCTTTGGAAGACGGCAGCAGACAATATTATTCCATTCGCGAGCTTTCAGCCGACGGGGAATGGAAACCGCATGTGACTTTTGAATGTGAAAAAGATAAAATCCGGCAGTGCAAGGGTAAAAACAATACGGCGGTCATCGGGCGCTATCTGAAAGAGGCGCGGGATTTTGCAGCGCAGCTTATTGGTCATGATAAGCTTTCTATGGTTAATTCAGAGAAAGTCAAAGACTGGAAAAATCTTGGATATACCTCTGATAATGCAGGGAATCTTTGGGATTTGCAAGGCAGAGAAGAAATTATTGATGCCGTGTTTTCCTCTTTGTCTGTTGATTGTGACGATTTAGCCAAGTGGCCGCCTTTAAAAAATGTAAAAGCCGAATCATTGGGGTTGAATGGTGTGGCAGACCGAAAAGTTTGGGACAAAATTTGTGAGTTTTCGGAAATTGGTGTGCTGAGTCTGAGCAGAGTGCAGGTTGCCGGTGAAACGGAGATTGATTTGCTCAGAAACAGAAAAACCGCTTCATATCAAGACCTTATTTTGCCAGGAACGCTTTTGAAACATGTCCGGTCTTTTGAGGGATGCCGGATCAATAATTTGAGAATTGTCGGAAAAGTGGATGAAGCCGGGCTGGCCAAGCTGTTCAAAACATTGGATATCAGAACAATAGAATTTGAGCGGGTTGAGTTTGAAAAAATCAGAAAAGTTGATTTTTCTGACTGGATGCTGCTTCCAAAAGAGGAGCGGCATGATTGTGAATTTGCTGAATCCGGCATAGGAAAGATAACATTAGATATTGAGGCTGAACTGAAAAAGTGCGGATGTGTTGTTATGGAAGAAATGCCGGCGTTTTCTTTTGACTTTGCAGAAGGGAAGGATATTGATGTTGACGAATGGTCTTTTCCGCAAAACGTAACCGCACTGGATTTTGTAAATTTAACCGGAGCGGCTGTCAAAACATTAAAACCGGATTGTTATCCCCGGCTTAAGCATTTGGTGATGGAGTTCTATCCCAGCAACGGTTTTTATGTGAACCAGACTGATAATGGTTTGGACTGGGAAGAACTGCCGGTGCCGCAAAATATTGAAGAACTGAAGATTGCAACTTTCCGTCCAAGGTACGGCAAATATGCCGATTTTTCAGTTTTTCCGCGGTTGCGCCGGTTGGATTTACATTCTGTTGATTTTAGCCATGTTGAGAAAGTTAATTTTAATAATCCCAATCTGGAGCAGCTAGATTTGAGCAATTCAAGGTTAGGCGGTACCACGGAATTGGATTTGAGCGGTCTTAAGAAGTTGAAGGTTTTTAATATTGCACATTTGGTAATGGGAGGCATAGAAAAAGTCAGACTGCCGGATAATCTGGAAAGCATCAGCATTATGCATAACAAGGATTTCTATCGGGTGATGGATTTTCATAACTGTCAACGTATGAAAAACCTGTCTTTGAGTTTGTCCGTTGATATCGGCAACCGAAAGCTTGAGGATATTCTGCCGCCGAATTTGGAAGAATTGTTCTGCAACCAGTTGTTGTTGAATAATGCCGAAACTTTAGATTTGTCGCGTTATGACAAATTAAAATCTATTCAGATACACACTCTGAAAGCAGATAATCTGAAAAAAATCAGTCTTCCGCACAGTTGTGAAAAACTGGTCGTGACTATGGCGGAAATTCCCGAACTGCAAGAGTGGAATTTGGCGGAATGCGGAAAATTAAACGATGTGACGCTGATGGCCGGAACTATCGGGAAGGTTGCCGAGTTAAGACCGCCGTCTTCTTTGCGGCGTTTGAATTTGGGCGGATTGACTATGCCGGATCTGAAAATACTTGATCTGAGCCATTGCCGTACGGCGGAACATTTGTCACTGCATGCTTTTAAAACACCGCAGCTGGAGCAGGTGTATATGCCGGCTTGTATCAAAGAGGTTACGTTGTTGGGATATAAATTTCCGGAACAGGCAAAGGTTATGGCCGCAGCCGATCTTGATGCAGATTTTGGTAGAAGGCTGGAGGCGGCGATGGTTGACGGAAAGCATATTCAAAAACAAGAGACTGTCGGATATGCAGCTTGGCGCAACCGGAGAGATATTTTGGAATTTTGAAAGATTTAAAAAAATTATTATGGTGATTATTGAGATTAAAAAAGATAATGTTAAACTTTAAAAATAACAGCTTATGGACAGTAGAATTGTTAAAATGGTTCTGGAAAAAATTGCTGACTGGAATCTTGACAGAGAAGAGCTTGCGGAATTGATGAAAAAATTGATTGCCGCAAACGGTTTTACGGCAGCGGAATTGTTTGGAGAGATTGTTTCTGCGGAAGCAAAAACGGAACAAACAGAAGCCGCAAAGGCAAAGCCGGTTACGCTTGCCCGTCCGCACGGGCCGAAGCTCAAATATCCGGTGGTTTATAAAAACAGCGGAATTAGCGATTACGCGGTTGAAAATGACGTTTTAATCGGCATTATTTTTCAACGTTCCAACGGCAGGCGTTTTGTCTGGCGGGCAAAACTGGATATGGTACAGCGTTCTCAGTCTATGGCTAAGTCTTATGCGGCGTCATTGCCGCTGGTGCTTGGCAAAAGATGGCGGATTCCGGACGATGAGCATTGTTTGATTGTGCAAAAAGACGGACAAAGTAGTATCAATTCTTTTCTTGCTTCCGTCGGGGCAGACAGAATACCGTGCAAGCCCGTTCTGACAGACGTGACACGCCATCCTAATTCGCCGAGCGACTGGTTCTGCGCTTATATTGCCGAGCTGGACTGAGGTTTATCTTTTTAGAATTCCCTGATGTTTGTCAGGGAATTTTTTTATGCCTTATTAGTAAATAATTTAAAGTTTAAGACTAAATTGTAAAGATAATGAGTTGATTTTAAAGGAGTGATGATGGAAAATCTGGCAGAGGTATTGCGCCATTACGGGATTGCCGGTGAAGTGAGAGCCGTTCATGAGGGACCGCTGGTCAAACAGATTGAGTTTTTGCCGGCGGCGGGAACAAAGCTGAAGACAATATCGGCTTCGTTGCCTGATATTGCCCGCGAACTCGGCGTTTCTTCTTTAAGGGTTGAACCGGTTGACGGGGCGGCGACACTCGGATTTGAGGTTCCGGCAGATGATTTTAAGACAATTGATTTTGCCGCTTTGTTGTCCGGTTCGGATTTTCAAAATGCCAAGGGGGTGCTGCCGCTGTGTCTGGGGGTGGATATTACCGGCCGGCCGGTGATTGCCGATTTGGCCAAAATGCCGCATTTGCTGATTGGCGGAACGACGGGCTCGGGAAAGTCCGTCGGGCTGAACACCTTTATATTGTCGTTGATTGCCAAAAAGCTGCCGTCCATGCTCAAACTGGTTTTGATTGACACGAAACGGATTGAATTTGCTGTTTACAATAATCAAAAATATATGTATTGTCCGGTTGTGATGGATAATGCCGAAGCAGCCGCGGTGTTGGCGCAGCTGGTGGCGGAGATGGAACGC
>CABUWG010000015.1 GCA_902495305.1 uncultured Pseudomonadota bacterium
ACCGATACCTGCGGTTACACCTGTTATCGTTGTTGTGATGATAATTGTCCGTCAGGAACGTCTAAAAACTACACGGGTTCTTATGCTTCTACAACCGAATGCGGTTCCCGCTGCAACAGGTGTAAAGACTGCACGTCCGGCAAAACTTATTGGAACGGTTCTTATGTCGGTTCTTCCGAATGCGGCAGCTGTTATTCCTGTTCCGATACCTGTTCTTCCGGTTCCCGTGGCGGCGCAAGCTGTTCTTCCGGCTATGACGAGGTTTATGTCGGGTCGACCGAATGCGGAAACAGCTGTTATGGATGTGAGAAGCATTATCACTCTTATTCCTGCCCGTCAGGATATCGATCTTCTAGCAGTTCTTGTTCTTACGGATATGAGACAGCTTCCAAATCTTGTTCCTGTGGTGCAACTTCCGGAACCTGCTATAAATGCAAGGCTAAACCCGCTGAGCCGGTTAATCCGTGGGTGATATGGGTTGAACCTGTCGGTAATAGCCGTGCCTGTGACTTATGCGGACATCAGAGCTATTGTGGAAGTGATTATCAGAAAAAATATGTTGTTACTTATAAGAAAGAAATTTACTGTAAGAATACGTCAACCGGTGAAAAAAATCATATTTGTTCACAAAACGGTTATCAGGATTATAGTCAAAAATGGGATACTTCAAGTGCCTGTGATCCGACATCTTATACGGTGGATACGACACCTTATTCGGCAGGAAGCTGCAGTAGCAGCGGATCTGCGTCTTGCGGATGGTATTAAAAAAAGCGGAGGAATTGTTCCTCCGCTTTGCTTTTCAGGCTTCGCCCATGGTTTCCATTAACATCGGGTACAATGCCCGCTTGGGGTCCATGCCTTTGGTTAATACAACCTTGAAAACAGGATACAGGCGTTCGCATTCTTTGACGGCGATTTCAATAATCTGTTGTATTTTGCCTTCAAAACTTTCTTCGGTTTCATCAAGGATAATCGAATGTTTGAATACCGGCATGTTTTGTTCGGCCCAGTATGAAAAGTGGCCGACCCAGAGTTCTTCGTTTGCCAGAGCGAGAAGTTCAAAAATTTTGCTGCGGTCTTCGATGGTGCTTTCAATGTCCATCAGGCAGGACAAGTGAAGGCAGCGCATGTTGGCTTCCCAGGCAAAAAATAAAAGCATATTGTTCCATTTGCCCTGAACCTCAATGACTACTTCATTCAGGTTGCGGCGGTCGAGCTCAAAAGACTGAGCGGAAAAGATGTTTTCGACCACGTCAATCGGGTTGTAGGATAAAGGCAGATTCTTCGCCAATTGCATTGTTGTTATTACTCCGAAATTTTTTTATGAATTCATATTGCCTTTGCGAGTCGTTTCTTACAACCCTGACGGCGGAGTTTTCCACTTTCATCGAGTCGGAAAAATTTTTTTAAGACATGTTTTCTTTGAAAATCAAGGCGCTGAGTCGGTATAAAATTTTTAATTTTTTTTAGTGTGGATATTTTATTTTATTTTAATATAGTATTAACAAATTTATTTTTTGGAGAGGATTTGTTTATGACTGGTTTGGAATATCCCGCAATCTCGCCGATTATTTTTTCTGTCGGGCCTTTGGCAATCCGCTGGTACTCAATGGCTTATCTGGCCGGTATCGTTATTGCCTGGCTGCTGGTTAACCGTAATATTAAGAAAAATAATCTGCCGCTGACAAAAGCCGATATTGAAGATTTGGTTTTTTATATGACGCTGGGGATTATTATCGGCGGCCGGCTGGGTTATGTTTTGTTTTACGGAACGTCGTCTTTTTGGCATAATCCTTTGCAGATATTCGAAATATGGAAAGGCGGAATGTCTTTTCACGGCGGGGCGGCCGGTGTCGCGGCGGCGGCTTATTTGTTTGCCCGCAAGGTGAAGTATCCTTTTCTCGGCGTGACGGATTTGGTTGTCTTATATGCCCCGATCGGAATCTTTTTAGGCCGGTTGGCAAATTTTGTTAATGATGAATTGTGGGGGCGGGTGACCGATGTGCCTTGGGCGGTGCGTTTTCCGAACGGCGGCGGACTGCCGCGGCATCCGTCGCAATTGTATGAAGCGTTTTTTGAAGGAATTGTGATGTTTATTGTTCTGAACTGGCTGTGGCGTTATAAGCCGGTGCGCGAGCATAAAGGAACGGTTTCGGCAATGTTTGTTTTGTTGTACGGTTGTTTTCGGATTTTAATGGAGCAGTTTCGCGAGCCGGACGCGCATATGGGATTTTTCTTTTTTCATCTGACAATGGGGCAGATTTTATCCTTGCCGCTGATTATACTCGGCGTTATGGTCTTGTGGCTGGTCTGGCGGCAAAAGTCTAAAGTTTAGAGGTTACGTTCTGGCTGAACTTGACCGTTTCCTGCAGAGCCTTGTAGGTTCTGGCAAGGGTTTCCAACGCAGTGGCATCACTGCGTTTTTTTTCGGTCACGCTGGCGGTCAGTGTCAGCTTTACCGGCTTTTTGAAGTTTGACATCATGAATGAGGCCGAAGCGATGGAACGGCGGATTTGTTCCATTTTGTTGTAAGCGTTGTTTTTGTCTTCGTTTTTAAAGATAATAACCAGTTCGTCTTCGCCGTAACGGTAAATTGTCGCTTCGGTTTCGCAGGCATTAATACGCAGGGCAATCATCTTCATCAGTTTGTTCAGGCCGCGGCGGCGAAAGGCGTTTTTGAGCGAAATATAATTGTCAATTTTGGCGACGGCGAGACTGTATTTGAGCGGAAAGTTCCGGTATTGCAGCATAAAGGCGCTGCGGCTCGAGAAGCCGGTCAGCTCGTCTTTGTAGGTGTCTGTATAAATGTATAAAATCGTGGCGATTAAAATCGTGATGCTTGAAAGACTGTAGAATAGGGTCAGAGCCGTTGCGCTGTCGGCGTAGTAAAAGCCGAGGAAAATATCGGCGGCAGCAAAAAACAGGGCGTAGTCATAAATCTTGCCGGTGTTGACGGCTTTCCAGAAAAAAGAAAACAATGCGCCGAAAAATATCAGATAGCTTAAGAAGCATAAATTGCCGTTGGTGGAAAACGGGGTGTAGTTCAGGGCAATATTATATTTGTGCAGGTGTTCGCCAATGGAAAACTGGGCAAAAATAAGCAGCAGCAAATAGATGTTTTTCTTTTTTAGGAGCTGTTTTTGCGGCCAGAAATAAAAAATTATCAAATTGAGCGGAATGAATATGCTCAGGTTGATGAAGTCGGCGCTTTCACGAAAAGCCGCGGGATTGGTGATTTTGATGTAATTGGTCAAAACATAGCTGACGGCGCCGGTCAGGATGAAGAAGACGGCAACGCCTTTGCGGAAATAAAGTAAAATCAGAAAGCTGAGGCACGAAGCGGCATAAAAAAGGTGGTGCAGAGTCAGCTGTGAGGCGTGCGGAATTTCTTCTGCGGCAAAAAAATAAACCAATCCGCCGCCAAACAATAAAGCCGGAATCAGCATATTGCGTATCAGCGGAATTATTTTATCTAAAATCAAAGCAAATTTCAGCACGTTTTTCTCCTTGGTCTTCAGGAGAAAAGTATAGCGGCGGAAAGTTTAAATTTTATTTACGCATTTCAAAATAGAGCTGTCGCCGTACGAATAAAAACGGTATTTTTCCGCAATGGCATGAGCATATCCCTGCTTCATCCGGTCGAGGCCGGCTACGGCACAGACCAGCATAAACAAAGTAGATTTCGGCAGGTGAAAGTTTGTGACCAGATAATCAATCATTTTAAACTTGTATCCCGGTGTGATGAAGATGCTGGTATCATCGGCAAAGGGATGCAAAACGCCGTGTTCGTCCGCGGCGCTTTCCAACAGGCGGAGCGAGGTAGTGCCGACGGCAATGATGTTTTTGCCGGCCGCTTTGGCGGCATTGATTGTATCAGCGGCTTCTCGGGTGATGATGCCGTATTCGGCGTGCATTTTGTGGTCTTGCGTATCATCGGTTTTGACAGGCAGAAAAGTTCCGGCGCCGACATGCAGGGTCAGAAATACTTTTTTTACGCCTTTTTCTTCAAGAGCCTGCAAAACGCGGTCGGTAAAATGCAGGCCGGCTGTCGGGGCGGCAACGGCGCCTTCGTGTCTGGCATAGACCGTTTGATAATTTTCTTTATCGTTGTATTTGTCCCAGATACCGTCAGCGGCCGGTTTTTCGCGTTTGATATAAGGCGGCAGCGGCATGGAGCCGTATTTTTCCAGCAGATGCCCGAGTTGCGATGGGTCACAGTTGAACTTCAGAAGTGTACCGTCTTCGTCTTGTTTTTCAATGACCTCGGCGGTAAAGTCAGACTTCTCGGCAGAGATTTCGGAAGTATAAAAGCTGACGGTGTCACCGGGTTTCAAACGCTTGGAATTTTTGATAAAGCTCCACCAGTTAATGCCGTCAACCGGACGGTACAGCGTGACTTCGACCAAGGCTTCGCCATGGCGGCCGTATAAGCGTGCCGGAATGACTTTGGTGTCATTAAAAACCAGCACGTCTCCTTCATTCAAAAGTTGCGGCAGGTCATAAAAATGACGGTCGGCAATCCGATCTTCCTGCGATAAATCAAGCAGTCGCGAGGTATCGCGCGGAGAGACCGGCTCTTTGGCAATCAGGCTGCGGTCGAGGTCAAAATCAAAAATATCCACTTTCATGTATCTAATCCTTTATTTTTTGCTTGTTATAATATATAAATGCCGTATTAGCAATAACCTTTTACGGAGATTTTTTAAGATGAGCAGAATAGTGACGATGATTCCGGTCAGAATGGCTTCAACCCGCCTGCCGAACAAACCTTTGCTTGATATTAACGGCAAGACGCTGATTAACCGCGTTTATGAGAATGTCTGCAAAGCGATTAAGGGTGATGTTTATGTGGCTGCCGGTGATCAGGTGATTTTGGACGAATGTGCAAAGTTTGGCGCCAAGGCTATTTTGACTGATCCGAGCCTGCCTTCCGGTACCGACCGTATTGCCGCCGCATTAAAGACAATTGATCCGGACGGCAGCAAGTATGATATCGTGGTGAATTTTCAGGGAGATGCTATCAATGTGGATCCGGATATCAATAATCAGCTGATTGAGATGGTTGAGCGGACGGACTGTGATATTGCGACTTGCGGTATGGTTTTTGGCTCCGCGGAAGAAGCTGCCAGTCCGGCGAATGTTAAGATTGTTATGGGACTGCGTGACGCTGAGACGGAAGGGCGTTGTTTGTATTTTACCCGTGCGGTTGCGCCTTTTACCCGCAATCCGGAAAAGTGCAAGAATCAGGATTTGTATCATCATGTCGGCATTTATGTTTATAAGGCCTCTTCTCTGGCCAGGATGGTGGATTTGCCGGTTGGCGTTTTGGAAGCGCGCGAATCTTTAGAACAGTTGCGGGCGCTTGAAAACGGCATGACAATTCGGGCAAAAGTTATCAATAACATGAAGCTGGTTCAAGAGGCTCCTGCTGATATTGATACGGAAGAGGATTTGGCAGAAGCCCGTCGCTACATCAAGTAAAAAGTTTGCAAAGAGCTTGTCATACTTGTTCTTTTTCTTCTCGTGTACTTTTTTTGTACACGTCGTCGAAAAAGGACGGCGCAGCACAAGCTCTTATCAAACTTTTTAGTAAAAACGTGCTCTGTGGTCACCTAATACAGAAAAAAGCTGAGAACAACTACTCGCAACTCCAGTTCGATAAGTCGTAGTAGGCGCTGGTGGTGGTGTTACCGAAATCGGAGCAACCCTGGAAGACCGGAGTCCCCCCGGAGGCTCGACAATTTGCCCACATAACTTGACAATCTTCTCCCCCTTTTCCTATGCAAAAATCATAATAACTCTTACCATAAGCCTGTATATACTTAGCCTCACCAACACTTGTCTTTCCATTTGTTCCACATCGGCTCTCATAACCGCAGCAACCCCCGCTTGATTTGCCGCCGGAAGAGGCGGCGTTACATTTATAACAAGTACCGGAAGTTGCGCCGCAAGAACAGGTTTTGGAGGCCGTATCGGAATATCCGTTAGAACAAGAAGTAGAATACCCACTCGGACAAGAATAGGAGTGAGAGTGGCATGATTGATAAGGATAATAACAGGTTTTAGTTCCACATTCGTTTTTTGTTGAACCACCGCAGCCTCCGGGGTTTGTAGATGATGTTCCGGAAGGACAAGAAGTAGAACAAGAACGACATGCGCTGCCGCATTCATTGTAAGAAACAACGGAACCGGAATAAGATGTGCTTCCCCTGGGGCAAGATGTATTGCAGTAACGGCATGTTGATCCGCATTCGGTTGTTCCGGCTTTAGAGCCTGTATAGTTCTTGGAACCGCGTGAGCATTCGTCGGAACAACAGCGATAACAAGTATAACCGCAAGTGTCGGTACCGGAAGAGCCACGGGAAGCGTCACAGTTAACGGAGTAATTGCTCGGGCATCCGGCAGAGGGCGAAGCTGTACAGCATTTGCCGTAAGATTTATCATAAGGACAACGGTTTGTGGTGGCATACAACCTTCCCTGAGAACATGAGTTGACATAACCAGCTTCGCGACAAGCCCGCGGTCTGTCCTCTTTGCATTGTTTGTAATAAGGCTTTCCGTTCGGGCATTGTCCGTCAACAAAAGAGGGCAGAGAACAAGATTGAGTATTATAACCGTTATCGGTACACCATTTCACAGGGTCGCATTTGAGGTAATAATCGTCTTTCTTACACTTGCCGACTTGCGCTTGATATTGCGGACATTGTCCGGAAGCATAATAGGTATATCCTTTTTTCTCGCACCATTCCGTATCAGAGTTAACATTCATGTTAACGTCGCCTTGCATGGTGTCGGAATCCTGACAGTCCGGCAGGAAACAGACACCACCAAAGGCAGAAGAAGGTGGGAGGAAAACCGAGAAAGCAGCGGCAACAGCAAAGACTGATACCGCAGAGTTTAGTTTCATGTGTAGCATAGTGTGTTTCATTTTCGGTCTCCTCCCATATAAAAATTCTTTTTAAAAAACTCCCTTTATTGCAATTTCAGACAGGGCAATAATACCTATAAGGCAGGTACTGCAGCTTGCGGCCATCGGCACTCAGCCAGTTTTCTGCATAACATGCTATGTTATCCCGTCTTTTCAGGGAGCTCCGGTCTCTAAGCCGATGAAAGAAGAGACCGGAGTGATGAACTCCAAAGAGTGCCATCGAAAATTATAATATCATATCTTGAGGATGTTGTCAATATGAATTGGAAAGGTAGAGGTGTATTTCGTCAAACTTAAGGATTTCCGCGCATTTGAAAAAAAATTAAATGTATGTTTAATTTTTAATAAATATTAATTTTAAATAATCTTAATTAGTTGTGTTTAATAAAAAATATAATGATGAAAAGTGGGATGGGATTTTGGCTAAAGAGGGTGGCGTAGCGGAGGGGTGAGCAACGAACAACGGGTTAGGAGAGAGGGGAGGCAGAGCGGAAAAGGTAAGGGAGAGGGCAGAGGAGGGAAAATAAGGGAAACGGGGAGAAAATGGGAATGGCAAGAACGGGAAAAGGGAAGGGAGAAGAGCGGGTGAGAATGAGAGAGAAGTTTGGAGGGGGAAAATGTGAAGTGGAGGTTGAGAGGAAGAAAACAAGGTCGGTGAATAGAGAGCGGGAGAGAATGAGGCAAAAGTTTTTTTATATTGTCAGATATTTTAAGGTTTATTTTAGAAATTGCGGGTAGGATTAAGAATAAAATTTTATGATCCGGGGGACTATTGGGAATGTTTAACAGTTTGTTTCAATCTGCAGCGAATGAATTGCCGGTTTTCAGCTCCACGCTTTGCTGGCGTACCGGCGGCGCTTTTTTTACCGCGTTTATTCTGGTTTTGCTTTTTGGGGAGCGAATCATTAATTATCTGCGCCTACATCAGGGAAAAGGCCAGCCGATCCGCGAAGACGGACCGCAGAGCCATTTGCTGACCAAAAAGGGAACGCCGACAATGGGCGGACTGATGATTTTGGGCAGCGGCATCCTGTCAACAATCCTCTGGGCGCATTGGAATGATCCTCTGGTTTGGGTTTGCATTTTGGTTTTGTTGGTTTATGGTTTTGTGGGTTTTGTTGATGACTATGTTAAGGTCAAAAAGCAGACGGCAAATGCCATGACGGCAAAAATGAAGCTGCTTCTGCAGTTTTCGACGGCGTTGGTTTCGGTCTTGATTGTTTCTTATCTGACGCCGGAGCAAAACCGCTTTAGCCTGACAATTCCTTATTTTAAAAATCTGGCAGTTAATTTGTGGCTGTTTTATATTCCTTTTGCCATGATTGTGATTGTCGGGGCGTCTAATGCCGTGAATCTTTCCGACGGCTTGGACGGGCTGGCTTCCGGACTGATGATTGCGGCTTTGTTTGTGTTTATGGTTTTTGCTTATATCGGCGGCAGTCCGCTGGTCGAGGTTTTTGCTGTTGCCAAGCTGCCGAACGTCGGCGAGGTTGCCGTTGTTTGTGCTGCCGTTATCGGCGGGTGTTTGGGCTTTTTGTGGTTTAATTGTGCGCCGGCGAAAGTTTTTATGGGCGATACCGGTTCTCTGGCTTTGGGCGGTTTGCTCGGTACGATTGCCGTTATGCTCAAGCAGGAAATTATACTGGCGATTGCAGGCGGTATTTTTGTGATTGAGGCCTTATCCGTTATGATTCAGGTGGCCTATTTTAAGAAAACCGGCGGCAAAAGATTTTTTAAAATGGCGCCGATACATCATCACTTTGAACAATCGGGCTGGCCGGAAACCCGTGTTGTCAGTCGTTTTTGGATTATGGCGCTGATTTTGGCTGTCATAGCCCTAATGTCTTTAACCGTGAGATAAAAAATGATTATTAATCTGGCCAGAAATTCCCGAAGTGTTTTGAGTAATTGGTGGTGGACCGTTGACAAGGTTCTGCTGTCTTTGATTTTGTCTTTGGTTATGGTCGGATTGCTGTTGACTTTTTCCGCCAGTCCGTCTGTGGCTAACCGGATTGGGGCGGACAGTTATCATTTTGTAAAACGGCAGTTGTTTTTTATGCCGTTAGCGTTGTCCCTGATGCTGTTTTTATCCATGCAAAGTCTGAAGGCCATCCGCCGCGTGGCTATTTTGGGATATGCCGCGACGATTGTTCTGATGCTTTTTACACTGATATGGGGTTTTGAAGTCAAAGGTGCGACGCGCTGGATCAGAATTTTGGGCTTTACGCTTCAGCCTTCTGAATTTGTTAAGCCGACTTTTATTGTCGTTGCGGCGTGGCTGTTTGACGGGCAGAATAAGTCGGCAAATTTTCCGGGAAATCTGATTTCTGTTTTTCTGTTTGTTTTAACAGTGGGCTTATTGCTGCTGCAACCGGATGTCGGAATGACGATTGTCGTTTCTTCCATCTGGGCCTTTCAATTCTTTTTGGCGGGCTTATCCATAAAATTCGTGGCGGCGATGGGGCTGGGATTTCTGGCCATGCTGGTGACGGCTTATTTTACTTTTGACCATGTGCATAACCGCGTGAACCAGTTTTTGGCTTCCGGCGGCGAACTCAGTTATCAGGTCCGCAAGTCGCTGGAGGCTTTTCAGAACGGCAGCCTGTTTGGCAAAGGCCCCGGAGAAGGCGTGGTTAAGATGAATATTCCGGATGCGCATACCGATTTTATTTTTGCGGTAGCGGCGGAAGAATACGGATTGATTTTGTGCTTGTTTATTGTTGCCGTCTTTGCCATAATAGTCATACGTTCAATGATCATATCGCTTAAAGACAACAACTTGTTTATTATTCTGTCGGCTTCCGGCCTGTGTGCGTCGTTCGGTGTGCAGGGCATTATTAATATGGCGTCTACGCTGCACCTGATGCCGACCAAAGGAATGACTATGCCGTTTGTTTCTTACGGCGGATCTTCGGTTTTGGCGACGGCGCTGGGAATGGGGATGCTGCTGGCAATTACCCGAAAAAATGTTCATGCGGAGGATAAAGATGAAACGTACTAAAAAGAAAGCAAAACCTTTAATCTTTTTAACAGCCGGCGGAACCGGCGGTCATGTTTATCCGGCCGAGGCTCTGGCGGAAGAACTGTTAAAACGGGGATACCGGCTGGCACTGATTACCGACAGCCGCGGCAAAGACAATTATAAAGGGCATCTGGGCGAGATTCCGAATTATGCGGTCTGGGCCGGAGCGATGGTCGGAAAGTCAAAATGGTTTAAGCTTAAGAGTTTGTTCAAGACATGTATCGGCATTTTACAGGCCGGTTTTCTGATTTTGAAAAAACGGCCGAAATGTGTGGTCGGGTTTGGTGGTTATGCCTCTTTTCCGGCATCGATGGCAGCCATCCTGCTCGGAACGGATTTGATTTTGCATGAGCAGAATGCGGTTATGAGCCGGACAAACCGTTTTTTGAGCAAGTATGCCTCGCTGATTGCGCAGAGTTTTAAAAATGTAAAATATACGCCGGCGAATGTTAAAACGCTGCTGACCGGTATGCCGGTGCGGGGGGCGATTGTCAAAACCGGAGAAGGAAAATATAAAGAACGTGCGGCGGCTGACGTTTTTCAGCTGCTGGTTCTGGGCGGAAGCCAAGGGGCAAAAGTGTTCAGCGAAGTCGTGCCGGCTGCGGTAGCCGCTTTGGACAAGTCTGAGCAGAAAAAGCTGAAGATTTTTCAACAATGCCGGAAAGATGACATAACGCTGGTTGAAAACGCTTATCAGGGGTGTGGTGCCGAGGTCGTGGTTTCTGCTTTTTTTGACAATATGGACGAGCTTTATGCTTCAACGGATTTGATTGTGTCGCGGGCGGGAGCGTCTTCGGTTTCGGAGATTGCAATTGCCGGCTTGCCGTCAGTTTTGGTTCCGCTGCCGATTGCCGCCGATGATCATCAGTCGTACAATGCCCAGACTTTGGGAGATGCCAAAGGAGCGGAGGTTATCCGGCAGAAAGACTTTACGCCGGAAGTACTGTCCGTCATTTTAAAAGAAGCGATTGCGAATCCGAAGAAGATGAAAAAAATGTCTGACAATGCCAAAAAGACAGCAATTAATGATGCGGCTCAGCGTTTTGCCGATGCGGTGGAACGTGAAATTTCCGCAAGATAACGTCAGGAGGAAAAATGTTGAGATTAAAACGGCTGTGGCCGAAAAGAAAAAAACTGGTGGATTTTCTTCCTGAAGTCAGGGGGCGTTATGATACTGACGTGCCAATGTCAAAATATACATGGTTTGGGGTCGGCGGTCCGGCTGATGTAATGTATCATCCGGAAGATGAAGACGATTTGGGCTTTTTTCTTAAGATGATGCCGTATAATCTGCCGGTGTGCGTGGTTGGCGGCGGTTCTAACCTGCTGGTGCGCGACGGCGGAATTACCGGTGTGGTTATTCGTCTGGACAGCAGATATTTTAAGCAGATTAAAATAGAAGATAACGAGATTACCTGTTTTGCCGGCGTGCGTAATGCCGATTTGAAAAAGATTATGCTGGAGAATGAGCTCGGCGGGTTGGAGTTTTTGTGTTCCATTCCCGGCGTTATCGGCGGTTCGGTCAAGACCAATGCCGGTTGTTTTGGGCGGTGCGTAAAAGACGTGATTGCCCGCGCGACGATTGTAAACGGCCGTGGCGAAAAAGAAACGGTGACGGTTGATGATTTGATGCTTTCTTATCGCAGCAGCTTTTTTCCCGATGACTGGATTATTACGTCCATTACTTTTCGGGCGGCAAAGGACAAAAAAGAAAATATTGCCCGTATTCTGGAAGAGCAGCGGCAGTACAGAATTGCCAATCAGCCGTATAATGAAAAAACGGCCGGTTCAACCTTTAAAAATCCCGAGGGTCTGAAAGCCTGGGAACTGATTAAGAAATCCGGTTGCTGCGGGTTGAGCGTTAACGGTGCCAAGGTTTCGGAAAAACACTGCAATTTTTTAATTAACACCGGCAAGGCAACGGCTAACGATATTGAAACGCTGGGAGAAGAGATTATTAACCGGGTTAAGGAAAAGACTTCCATTGTTTTAGAATGGGAAGTCAAACGCATGGGAATTATGAAGAAGTAATGTTTGGAAAAAACAAGACCAAAATAGCGCCCGATCCGCTGGAAGATATTGTCAGGCTTCCGGCAGAGTGGCCTTATCGTTTGGTCGGCAGTCTGGTTGTGCTCGGGGTGATTTTGGTTTTGGCTTCTTTAACGGCGACGGTCAAGCAAAGTCTGGTCAGCAAACAGTTCGGCGAATGGGCGCAGGAGTTTTATGCCTTTAGCGGAAAGCACGGTTTTGGCGTGGACGAGGTTTTGGTATTCGGGCATGAAAAAACGAGCGCTGAAGAATTGCGTCAGGCCGTAGGGCTGAGCCGGGACGATAATATTTTTCAGGTTGATGTGGCGGAAATTAAAGAACGGGTTGAGGCGTTGCCGTGGGTGAAGTCGGCGGTGGTTAAAAAATCTTTTATGCCGAATGTGGTGCAAATCAGCATTGTTGAAAAGCAGGTGAAGTCGATTTGGCAGATTTCGGAAAAGTTTCATCCGATAGATGAAGACGGCAAGGTTATTCAGGCCGATTTTAAACCGGACAAGCCGATTTTGCTGATTGTCGGCGCAGGGGCTCCGGAAAATATTAATGCATTGCTTGAGATTATTCAAAAAGACAATGCCGTTTTTAAGCGGGTGAAGGTAGCGAATTATATTTCGCAGCGGCGTTGGAATCTGGTTTTGGACGACATCCGGAACGGCATTACCGTGAAGCTGCCGGAAGAGGGAATTGAAAAAGCGTGGAAAAAATTATTAAAATTAAATACGACAAAAGGGATTCTTAAACGTAAATTAACCATAATTGATTTAAGGTTAAAGGATAAGGTGGTTATCAAGCTTAAAAAAACGGCTCTTAAAGAACCGCTTAAGCTTAATAACGGCAAGGAAAGGGCAACCTGACGAAGGAAGCCGCGGCCGTAAAACAAACCGGAAAGTTTGGAGAAGGGGGAGAACTTGAACAAGTCGTCAACATTTGCAGCTTTGGATGTGGGATCTTCAAAAGTTTGTTGTGTGATTGCGAAAGTCAGCCGTGAAGGGCAAATTAAAATTGCCGGTTACGGTTACAATGCTTCCAGCGGTATTAAAAACGGCGTGGTAACAGATATTAACAAGGCAACACTGGCGGTCTGCAATGCCGTTGAGGCGGCCGAACAACGCGCTAACGAACGTATCAGTAAAATTATTGTTAATATTTCCGGTGACAAGGTTCACAGTTCTATTAAAAATGCAGCAATTTCTCTTAATAAAAACCGTCCGATTAATGAAGCTGATTTGAATAAGGTTTTGGAAAAAGGGCTGAACAAAATCAGTGTCGACGGCTGTGATCTGGTGCACTGCCTGCCGACGAACTATCGTCTGGACGGCGGTGAGGAGATTAAAGATCCGCGAAATATTTTTGCCGAAAAGCTGGCCGTTGATATTGTGCTCGGACTGGTGCCCGACATTACTTACCGCAATCTTTCAACCGTGATTGAGAATGCCCATCTTGAAATTGTCGGCAGGGCTTTTTCTTCTTATGCTTCCGGACTGGCCTGTCTGGTGGAAGATGAAAAAGAGATTGGCGCGACGGTTATTGATATTGGCGGCGGAACAACCAGCATTGCCACGTTCCGGCACGGGTATCCGGTGTATTTTGCAGCATTGCCGGTGGGCGGCAATAACGTGACGAACGACATTGCTTACGGACTGACGACGTCCATTGCCAATGCCGAACGGCTGAAGACTTATCACGGCTGCGCTTTTTTGACCAGCAAAGACAAAGAAGAAACCATTAACGTTTATCCGGTCGGTGAGGAAGATGACAGCAGCATTCGTCAGATTACCAAGGCTGATTTAATTAGTATCATTACGCCGCGGATTGAAGAAATTTTTGAACTTGTCAACATGAAGCTGGAAGAGCAGGGGCTGAAAGACATGCCGAGCCATCGCGTGGTTTTGACCGGCGGCGGCAGCCAGCTTCCGGGTATTCGCGAAGTTGCGACAATGGTGTTGGACAAGGAAGTGCGGGTATGGAAGCCGAAGGCCGACATCAACCAGCCCGAGGTCTTTACGAATCCGGCTTATTCAACCTGTGTCGGATTGTTGATGTATGCCCTGAATTATACGGAAAAACGCCCAAATAAAATTATTAACAAACCGGTTCGCAGCGTCGGCGGATTGGGCAAAATTTTCTCGTGGATAAAACAAAATTTTTAATCTTGGTAACTAAAACTTAATTATTGAATGCGTATACTGGTATCCAAAGTGTATTTTAGTATTTTGGAGTGAGAAGCACCATGTCAATCAAATTAGCCGTTCCTGAGAAAACAGTTATGCATTTGAAACCGCGGATTTCGGTCATAGGTGTCGGCGGCGGCGGCGGAAATGCCGTAAATAACATGATTGCGCAAAATCTGGAAGGCGTGGATTTTATTGTTGCCAATACGGATGCTCAGGCGCTGGCTCATTCTTCTGCCAGCCGCAAAATCCAGCTCGGACTTGAGACAACTCAGGGGCTGGGCGCAGGTGCGCGGCCGGAGGTTGGAAAACTGGCAGCGGAAGAAGCCCGTGAGGAGATTGAGAAAGAGCTCGAAGGCGCCAATATGGTGTTTATTACGGCCGGTATGGGCGGCGGTACGGGCAGCGGTGCGGCTCCGGTTGTGGCTAAAATTGCCAAAGAAAAGGGAATTCTGACGGTCGGCGTAGTGACCAAGCCTTTTCAGTTTGAAGGCCGGAAGAGAATGGAGACAGCCGAAAGCGCTGTTGAGACTTTTACCAGCGAAGTAGACAGTATTATCATTATTCCGAACCAGAATCTGTTTCGGGTTGCCGATAAAAAGACAACGCTGGCCGATGCTTTTGTGATGGCGGATAATGTTTTGTATGCCGGTGTGCGTTCCATTACCGACTTGATGATGATGCCGGGGCTGATTAACCTTGATTTTGCCGATATTAAGTCGATTATGGAAGACAAAGGCAAGGCGATTATGGGAACGGGAGAGGCCGAAGGCGAAGATCGGGCCGTGAAGGCCGCCGAGCAGGCTCTTTCCAATCCGCTGCTTGATGATTGCTCCATGCGCGGTGCCAAAGGCGTGCTGATTAACATTACCGGCGGTTCGGACATTACGTTGTTTGAAATTGATGAGGCAGCCAGCCGCATTAAAGAAGAAGTTGATGAAGAGGCCAATATTATTTTCGGTTCCAGCTATGACGAAGCTTTGGTTGGAAAAATCCGCGTGTCTATCGTGGCGACCGGAATTGGTGAAAAAGCTGCGGTTAAGGCCAAGGCGCCGAAAGCTCAAGATTATATTGCCGAAAGCTTTGCAGAAGAAAAAGTTTCGGCTCCGATTGCTCCGAATGTTGAAATTGATTCAAATTTGGAGAAGTTCTCAGCCCATGATATTGACGAGGCTGCAGAAATGGAAGAAGCTATTGATGCTGCAGAGATAGTTTCATTTGAAGAAGAACGAATCGAGGAAGACGCCGCAGAGACAGTTGCGGCTCCTGCAGCGGCAGCTCCCGCAGAAGTGAGAAGTTTTGAAGATTTTGACATGATTGAAAAGTCTTCTGCCATGGGTGAAATGCCAAAAGCCTCGGCTTTGTTCAAAGCTATTATTAACAAAAACGAAGATACCTCCGCTAATGATGCCAATACGCTGAACAATATTCTGGCATCGGACGACAATGTTTTTGCTGCCAAAACGACAGTAAGAGTTGTTGAGGAAGAACCGGAACTGTTTCCGGATCATAATCCGGGTATTTTTGCTCCGAAAAGAGAAGAACCGGAGCAGCTCATTGTTGATGACGAAGAAGAACATACACCGACCCTGATTGAAAGAGTTACCGGTTTTTCAATTGCCAGAAGAAACCGTAAGAAGATGAAGGAAAACGAACGTTTTCAGGAGCCGGTTTCTCCGTCTTTTGCCGACAATGACTATGAAGATAAAATGAATCTGGATATTCCGTCCTTCTTGCGCAGAAGATAAGCGGAAAAGTTTAATTATTTTGCCATAAAAAAAACTCTCTTTTCTCTATCCTTTGAAAGGGTGAAAAAAAGAGAGTTTTTTTTGTTGGGTGAATGCTCCGATTTTAACAGGAGAGGTGATTATTCCCAGGTGATTTCTCCTTCATCACAATTTTTCCCATTTCCTTTGGCGGCTTGGCATTCGCCTTCTCCTCCGTCACCGTTTCCGTCGTCGTCCCAGAAAGGACCTAAAGCTCTATAGTATCCGGTGTTGAGTTCTTTTTCAGAGCCGCCATAAGTTGTGCAATATTTTTTTCTTTCACAATAAACATATTTTCCTCCACCGGTGCCGGGATAGTTTCCCCAGTCACACCATCCGCTGTAACTCGTTCCTATAATATATGTTGTTCCGGTTTTGCAGTCATCAGGATCATGAGCCGGCTCAGCGGGTTTGGCTTTGCATTTATAGCAGGTTCCGGAGGTATCTCCACAATAGCAGGTTTTACTCGCTTCATCATATCCGTAAGAGCAAGAACTGTTTGACGTTGAATACCCGCTCGGGCAAGAATAAGAGTGATAATGCTTCTCACAGCCATAACAGCCACTTCCGCATTCAGTAGAACCGACACGCACTTCGTCATAGCCTGAAGAACAGCTTGCGCCGCCACGGGAACCCGAAGAACAGTTGTCGGAACAGGAATAGCAAGAACCACATTCGGAAGACCCGACATAAGAGCCGTTCCAGTAAGTTTTGCCGGACGTGCAGTCTTTACATCTGTTGCAACGAGAACCGCATTCGGTTGTAGAAGCATAAGAACCGGTGTAGTTTTTAGACGTTCCTGACGGACAATTATCATCGCAACATCTGTAACAGGTGTAACCGCAGGTATCGGTACCGGAAGAACCTCGGGATGGGTCACAGGTCACGGCATAACTGCTCGGGCAGCCGGTTGACGGTGATGCAGTACAGCATTTGCCGTAAGAAGAATCCCATTGGCAGCGGTTTGATGTTGCATACAATCGTCCCGGAGAACAGGAGTTGACATAACCTGCTTCTGTACAAGCCCGCGGCCTGTCCTCTTTACATTGTTTATAATAAGGTTTTCCATTAGGACATTGCCCATCAACAAAAGACGGCAGGGAGCAAGTTTGAGTATTGTAGCCGTTATCAGTACACCATTTGACCGGATCGCATTTGAGATAATAATCATCTTTCTTACATTTACCGACCTGAGCCTGATATTGGGGACATTGACCGGAAGCATAGTAGGTATATCCTTTCTTCTCGCACCACTCGGTATCATTATTGACATTCATGTTAATATCGCCGTGCATAGTGTCGGAATCCTGACAGTCAGGCAGGAAGCAGACGCCACCAAAGGCATTAGAAGGTGGGAGGAGTACCGAGAAAGCAGCGGCGACAGCAAAAACTGATACCGCAGAGTTTAGTTTCATGTGTAGCATAGTGTGTTTCATTTTCGGTCTCCCCCCCAAGCAAACGCACCCAGCGGGTGAGGCAACAAATGCCCCGGTCGGCTGTCAACGCCGTGCCCAAGCTGTCACGTTGTTCTTTCTTTTCTGTGACACATGGCGTGCCCAGAATGGTTAATATTAAAGGTACTATACCACAAAGAAACGCTAATGTCAAGTAGTTGTGAAAAGTGGGGTGGGAATTTTGGCTAGGGGAATAGGAAAAAGCGGGGGAAATTTGGCTAAAAGAAGTTAGAGGTGAAATAAGAGGGGTGGGAGAGGAAAGGGATGAGGGGGGATAAGGGTGAGGAAGGAAAGGGTGAAAGGAAAGAGGGGTGAGGAGAATAAGAGAGGGGGCAATGGATAGAAGAGAAAAGCAAGGAACAAGAGGAGAAGGAGGATGGTTGCAGAAGCGGAAATGGCGGACGCTGTTAGCGGGGATATGAAAATTGGGCAGGATTTGTCAAAAAATATCAAATTTGCAGTTTACAAAAAGGTGAGATTGTTTTATCTTTTGGATAATTTTGAATTATTAAATTATATAATTATATGGAAGAAATAAAACATTTTATTGAATTTGCGAATACCAATTATTCTTCAGCAGTCTTAATGCTTTTTGTGTTTGTTTTAGTCATTGACTGGGCATTTGAAATTAAGGGCGAGTTTGCGGTTGTGAGTGACTGCCTTGTTGCTTTTATGGTTTTATTGCTGTTTTTATTTGGATTTGTTGACAGGTCTTGTTGGTTCTTTGCAGTGGTGGGTGCAGCTCATCTGTTTTTTAAAGGACGAAAAAAAGAGTGATATGTTTTCATATCACTCTTTTGTGTTTTTATTTACCGCAGAGGGTGCAGAACTCATCTTTTTTATGTTTCAGCATTTGCTCGTTTTCCGGTGTTAAGGCAGCCGGTTTGCGGGCAATGGCATATTGCGGCAGAAGTTTTTTGATTTCTTGTACCGGTTGCGACCATGCTTCCGGTTTTATGCGGATTTTTTTGCCTTGACCGGCCGAGACTTTAGGTGTGATTTCACCGGTTTCGGCATCTTCAAACTCATTTAATGTCAGGCGCCGGTTTTCTAAGGTGCCGGGGATTAAAAATTCGATAAATTCGCCGCCGTTGATGTAATTTCGGACTTCAAAAACGGCATCATCGCCCTGCCATTCGACAATCGAGCCGGCAAAGAGCCAGTCGCCCAATGTGCGGGTATATTCGTAATTCTGGCTGATGTTGGTGAGTTTTCCGTCATGGAAGCCGAGGCAATAGCCGCGGTTTTGCAACGTGTCCAGTTCCGGCATGTATTTTTGATAATCCCATTTGTCGGGTGCGGCGTAGTAGTCGTCAATGGCCTGCCGGTAGGCGCGGGCAACAATGCCGGCATAGTATTCGGTTTTGTTGCGTCCTTCGACCTTGAGCGAATCCATACCGATCTTCAGCAGGTCATTCAGTCGGGGTATCAGGCACATGTCTTTGGAGTTGAGCATGTAGCCGCCGTGTTCGTCTTCCATAACCTCAAAATATTCACCGGGGCGGAATTCTTCTTCCAGCAAAAATTCAAAGGCGTCTTTGTTTCGGTCGTTGATTTCAATTTCTTTGATACTGCCGTCTTTTAAGCGCAAATGGAGCTTGTAGTGCCAGCGGCAGCAGTGGGCACATTTGCCCTGATTAGAACTGCGGTCGGCCAGATAGTTGGAGATCAGGCAGCGGCCGGAATAAGACATGCACATCGCGCCGTGCATAAAGCATTCCAGCAGGATGTCGGGACATTTTTTCCTGATTTCTTTCATTTCCTCATAGGTAACTTCACGACCGAGGACGCAGAGTTTTGCTCCCTGATTCTGCCAGAATTTGACAGCCTGCCAAGAGCAGATATTGGCCTGAGTGGAAACAAAAAGGTTAAGTTCCGGCGCGTTGTCTTTGACATATTGAAAAACGCCGGGGTCGGCAATCAAAACGCCGTCCGGTCCGAGCTCGCGCAGGGTGGCAACAAACTGCGGCAGTTTTTCAACGTCGCGGTTATGCATAAACAAATTCAGCGTTAGGTATATTTTTTTGCCATGGGCGTGAACAAACTCAATACCTTCTTTTAAGTCTTCCATGGTCATTTTGGACTGGGCGCGCAGGCACATATCCGGCGTGCCGGCATAAACGGCATCGGCGCCGTAAAGGATGGCGGTTTTTAATTTGACCAGCGAACCGGCCGGAAGTAAAAGTTCTGATTTTTGAAGCATGTTATTTCTCTGTCTGAATGGTTTGGGTGAAGACTTCCAGCTTTCCGAGCGGGGTGTCTTCGATTTCTATGCGGGCAATAAACGGGAGCCGGCTCTCTTTATCTTCCAGTATCCAAAAGTAAATCGGTTTTTCCGATGTTAATTCCCACAGCAGGTCATCGCTGTCGTTGAGGAGTTTGTCAATATACATGGAACATTTATGTGCCGTTCCGGAAAAAGGCGAATATTCATTGGCTGCAATTTTTTGTTTGCCTTCGTCTTTGAAGATGGTGTCGAAGCGCCGTTTGCCGTCAAAAATCTGCATGCGGGCATTGCAATTTTTGTTTTTGTTGTATTGCAAGGCAAGTTCGGCAATAACGGTCTGCAGGTCGGTCGTGTCTTTGTTGTCGGGCGAGGGGTCGATTTCAACTTTTTTTACCTTGTCGTTTTTGGCGCTGATACGATAAACCGGATTGCCGTTTTGGTCATAAATCAGTTCTTTGCGGCGGGTGTTGAAGCGGCTTTGCGATTTGTATTTATAGCTTGACGTTTCGAGGTCTTTGCCTTTGATTTTGCCGGTGGTGGCGTATTCGGCCGTAAAAGGGTACAGCGTATTAAAAATGCCGGCGGTTTCAACCTTGGAGCGCACGCTGTAGTCCTGAGGCTGCAGAGTATAGGTAAAACGGGTTTTTCCGGCGTTGAACGGGCCGAGGAAAATTGTAAAATTATGCTGGACGGCGGCTGTCTGTGCCGGTGTCGGAAACAGCAGCAAAAACAATGAAATCAGGCAAAATTTTTTCATTTACGTTAGTCTTTCTTAAAACATTTTTGCGTAGAATAACATAAAATTTCAGAAAAGGAACAAAAAAATGAGCAAAAAAGTTTTGGTGTTGAGCGGCGGCTTTTCGGCGGAGAGGGAAGTCAGTCTGGTCAGCGGAAAAGGTGTGGCTGAAGCTTTGGGAAAAAGCGGCTATGACGTTGTCCGCCATGATTTGACAGACGTTAAAAATCTGATTGCCGTTTTAGACGCGGAAAAGCCGGATGCGGTTTTTAACGCTTTGCACGGCAATTGGGGCGAAGACGGCGAAATTCAGGCTTTGCTTGATATGCTGCAGGTTCCTTATACGCATTCGGGAATGGCGGCCTCGGTTGCCGGCATGGACAAGGTACTGACCAAAACATTAGTTGCGCAGGCCGGCGTGAAAGTTGCGTCCGGAGATAAAATGCGTGCAAAAACCTTTTTGCAGCTGGCGAAAGATTTGCCGATGCCTTATGTCGTCAAACCGGTTTCCGACGGTTCGAGCGTCGGCGTTTATATTATCAAAACACCGGAAGACACGGAAGCGATAAATTATCCCGACGGTGAGCGGGAGGTTATGGTCGAGCGCTTTATTGCCGGAAAGGAGCTGACCTGCATGTGTTTGGAGGGCAAGGCTTATGTGGTGACGGAACTGCGTCCGAAAGTAGATTTTTATGATTATCATGCCAAATATACCAGCGGTGCAACAGAGCATGTCCTGCCGGCAGAAATTCCTGACGATGCGGCCGAAACCTGCAAGAGATATGCCGAGACCGTGCATCGGGTTTTGGGTTGCCGGACACTTTCCCGTTGCGATTTCCGTTATAATCCGGAAGACGGTGTGGTATTTTTGGAAGTCAACACGCATCCGGGGCTGACACCTTTGTCTTTGGTGCCGGAGCAGGCTGCATATGCCGGAATTTCTTATGAAAAACTTTGTGCTTTGCTGGTTGAAAATGCCGGTTGCCGCAAGAGGTGAGGAATCTGATGGATAAACAGCAGAAAAACCGTGTTATTGTTATTGCCGGACCGACGGCGTCGGGAAAATCACAGTTGGCTATAGATGTGGCCAAAGCCGTGAACGGTATTGTGATTAATGCCGACTCTCAGCAGGTATATAACTGTACGCCGCTGTTGTCGGCCTGTCCTGACGACCGGGATAAAAGGACGGTTTCGCACAGGCTTTATGAGATATGGGGAATTGAAAAAAGCGGTTCGGTGGTGGAGTGGCTAAATCTGGCTGCGGCGGAAATCCGCCAGGCCTGGAACGAGGGCAAAATTCCGGTGGTTGTCGGCGGAACGGGACTGTATATTGACAATCTGATTAACGGGACGACGCCAATTCCCGAAACAAAACCCGAAGTCAGAGCCACGGTTTTGGAAATGTTGGAGAGTGACGGCGTTCGGGCTTTGCATGCCAGACTGGCGGAAGTGGATAAGGAAGCGGCCGCGCGTCTGAACTGCAATGATACGACACGGGTGCGGCGGGCTTACGAAGTCTGGCTGGATACGGGAAAAACACTAAGCGAATGGCATAAGCTGCCAATGAAAAAACTTCTGCCGGAGGCGGCGTTTGAGGTTATAAAAATCCTGCCGCCACAAGAAGAACTTGACGAGCGCTGTTTTTGCCGCTTTGACATGATGATGGAGGCCGGTGCCCTGCAGGAGGCCGAGAAAATTTATGAAAAAAAATATAACGACAAGCTGCCGGCAATGCGTGCTTTGGGACTGCCGGAGTTGCTGAATTATCTTAAAGGACAGTGTTCCAAAAAAGAAGCCGTCGGACAGGCCAAGCTGCACAGCCGGCAATATGCCAAACGCCAGCGGACATGGTTTGCCAACAAGCTTGAGGCGCAAGTGGTTTTGGAGCATTGTTATAACGGTGACGAAGCCGTTGTTAAAAAAATTGTTAATTAATGTTAAAAAAACGTTATAAGCTATTGCACAAAATTCGTTATGGTTATAAAAATTAGGGCAATAACAAAATTTTGTGAAATCTTTTTTGTGGAGAAAATCTAAATGCTTTCAAGAGTGATGGGGTGGCTGTCGGCAGATATGGCAATCGATCTCGGTACTGCCAATACGCTGGTATATGTTAAAGGCAAGGGAATTGTTCTGAACGAACCTTCCGTGGTGGCAATCGAAGAATACCGCGGCAAAAAGCAGGTGCTGGCCGTCGGTAACGATGCCAAGCAGATGCTGGGACGTACGCCGGGCAACATTCAGGCCATTCGTCCGCTGCGTGACGGTGTTATTGCCGACTTTGAAATTGCCGAAGAGATGATTAAGCATTTTATCCGCAAAGTTCATAACCGCCGCACTTTTGCTTCTCCGCTGGTTATTGTCTGCGTTCCGTCCGGTTCTACGGCCGTTGAGCGCCGTGCCATTCAGGAATCCGCCGAGGCTGCGGGTGCCAGAAAAGTCTGGCTGATTGAAGAACCTATGGCTGCGGCAATCGGTGCCAATTTGCCCGTGACAGAGCCGACCGGAAGCATGGTTGTTGATATTGGCGGCGGTACGACCGAAGTGGCCGTTTTGTCTTTGGGCGGTATTGTTTATGCCCGTTCCGTCCGTGTCGGCGGCGATAAGATGGACAGTGCCATTATTTCTTATATTCGCCGCAACCATAACCTGCTGGTCGGAGAAAGCAGTTCGGAAAGAATCAAAAAAGAAATCGGTTCAGCTTGTCCGCCGGAAAGCGGTGAAGGCCGGGTTATTGAAATTAAAGGCCGCGATCTGATGAACGGCGTGCCGAAGGAAATTGTCATTACCGAACGTCAGGTGGCCGAGAGTCTGAGCGAACCGGTTTCTCAGATTGTGGAAGCCGTGAAGGTGGCTCTTGAGCATACGGCTCCGGAACTGGCGGCCGATATTGTTGACAAGGGTATTGTCCTGACCGGCGGCGGCGCTTTGCTGGCTAATCTTGATCAGGTTTTGCGCAATGCGACCGGTCTTCCGGTTTCTATTGCCGAAGAGCCTCTGGCCTGTGTGGTTAAGGGGACCGGCCGTGCTTTGGAAGATATCGGCAGACTGCACACAATCCTTTCCAGTATGTATTAATTGTGGTTTGACAGAGGGGGCCGGAAGGTGCGGAATGCGTGCCTGTCCGGCAGCCCTTTGTTTTTTATTAATTTACCGGGATGAAAAACGGGTATGAAACGTCGGAAGAGTTTATTTATTCACTTTAGCAATATCAGGCAGCTGGCCAAAAAATTTGCATTGGTGCTGCTGGTGTTGTCGGCGTTTATTTTGATGTTGATTAATAAAACAGACACAATTCTGATTGAAAAGACTTCTTCCGTTGCGACGGACATTCTGAGTCCGATGATTGACGTTTTTGTGGTTCCGGCCAAAGCTGTTGCCGGAATTTATGATTATTTTAAAGAACTGAAGCAGGTGCGGGAAGACAATAAAAAACTGCGGGAAGAAAACCGTTATCTGATGGGAAATCTTGATCGGGCGAAGGCTTTGGAAATTGAAAACAGGCTTTTGGCCAATATGTTGAATTATACGCCGCCGCCGGAAGCAAAATTTGTGACGGCACGCGTTATTGCCGAGGAAGGCGATGCTTTTTCGCATTCCCTGATTGCTTATACCGGTCACATCAATAAGGTGAAGAAGGGGCAGGTTGCCCTGAGCGACAAAGGCGTTGTCGGCCGGATTGACAAGGTTGGCGAGATGTATTCCAAGATTATTCTGATTACGGACATTAACTCGAAAATTCCGGTTATGGTTGAGCGGACGCGGGTGCGCGGCATTTTGTCCGGCGACAATACGCCTTATCCGAAAATGATTTTTATTCCGCTGGAAGCAGAGCTTTCGGTCGGAGACCGAATCGTGACTTCCGGCGTGGCCGGCGTTTTTCCGGCAGGCCTGCCAATCGGACGTATCAGCTCAATTGAAAAAAATGACGTAAAAGTAACGACATTCAGCAATCTTGACCGTTTGGAATATATCAAACTGGTTGATTATAATCTGGATGACGTGTTGATTGATTAAGCGGTAAAGAAAAATATGCTTGATGACTGGAAAGAAAATTTGGTTTCTTATTTGCAGAGGCTGCTGCCGCTGATTTCTTCGCTGGTCTTGTTGTTTATATCTTACACGCCGCTGGATTTTTTGCCGGTGCACAATATTCGTCCGGCCGTCGGCTTTATTTGCGTGTATTACTGGCTGGTTCACCGGCCGGATTTGTTTAATCTGGTTTCGGTTTATTTTTTGGGGCTGGTTGATGACGTTATCAGCAATGTCCCTTTCGGCGCCAATATTTTTTCTATGCTGGTTTTATATATTCTGCTCAACAATCTGGTGCGTTTTTTTAACGGAAAGCCCTTTGTGATTGTCTGGTACGGATTTATTGTCATGGCTTTTGTGGCGTTTTTTACAAAATGGCTGGTCTTGTCAATTTATTATGCGCAGTTTTTGCCGTTTTCGATTGTTTTTTTCAGCTTTTTGTTTACGGCGGCCGTGTATCCGTTTTTGAGCCTGCTGCTGGCTTTTGTGCAAAATAATATGATTGCGGATGAGGAATAGCCATGAACCGTGATAATGATAAGGGAAAAGTTTTAGTCAAGCGGTCGCTGATATTGGCCTTTATAGAATTTTTGCTGTTTATGGTGATTATTTTCCGTTTGTATTATCTGCAGGTTTATCAGGCGGACAGATACAAAATGCTGGCGGATGAGAATCGAATCAGTACACGTTTGCTGATTCCGCCACGGGGAATTATTTATGACCGCAATCAGGAGCTGTTGGCATCTAACCGGCAGAATTTTCAGGTTTCGATTGTAGCTGAGCAGACGCCGGATATTCAGGAAACGCTTGATGCTTTTAAGAAAATTATGCCTTTAGCCGAAGCGGAAGAAGAAAAAATCAAAAAAGAAATCAGACGCAAGAGAAGTTTTGTACCGATAAAAATCAAGGATAATCTGACTTGGGAAGAAGTTTCAAAAATCCAGCTGAATGCGCCGAGCCTGCCCGGCATTGTGATTGACGAAGGGTTGTCGCGTTATTATCCTTTCGGGGAAAAAATGATGCATATTCTGGGATATGTTTCTTCGGTTTCCGAGAATGATGTCAAAGATGATCCGTTGCTGGAGGTTCCGGGGTTTAAAATCGGAAAGGCCGGTATTGAAAAGCTTTTTGAAAAACGTTTGCGCGGCCGCGGCGGCAACCAAAAGCTGGAAGTTAACGCTTATGGCCGGGTGATGAAAGAGATTGAAAAAAATGACGGCGTTTTGGGTGAAAAAATAGATTTGAGCCTTGATGCCCGCCTGCAGACAAAGGCCTTTGAGCTTCTGGGAGAAGAGAGCGGGGCGATTGTGCTGATGGATGTTCATAACGGTGAGATTCTGGCTTTTGCCTCCACGCCGTCTTATGATCCGAATCTGATGGTTACCGGCATTAGCAACGAAGACTGGAAAGCGCTGGTTAATAACGAGCGGCATCCGCTGACCAACAAGGTTATTGCCGGACGTTATTCTCCGGGATCGACTTTTAAGATGATTGTGGCGCTGGCCGGTCTGGAATCGGGAGCGATTAAGCCTGAAACGCGTTTTTTCTGTGCGGGAAAAATGTTTTTGGGCTCTCATCCGTTCCATTGCTGGAAACATTCAGGACACGGTTATTTGGATGTGGTTCAGGCGTTGCAGCATTCCTGCGATATTTTCTTTTATGAAACGGCGCAAAAGGTCGGGATTGAGAAAATTGCCGATATGGCACGGCGGCTCGGGCTGGGAGAAAAAGTGGGCATCGGGCTGGATAATGAAAATGCCGGCCTGATTCCCGATAAGGCGTGGAAGCAGCGAACACGCAAAGAGCCTTGGCATCCCGGAGAAACCTTGATTTCCGGAATTGGGCAGGGATATATTCTGACAACACCGATCCAGCTGGTGACGATGATGTCACGTCTGGTTAACGGCGGTTATGAAGTTCGTCCGAGCTTTTTGCGGGTGAGTGAAGAAGAACAGAAAAACATTAAAAAGATTAACTTATCCCAGACTTATCTCGATATTGTCAAAGAGGGGATGTATAATGTGGTGAACGTGCCGGGCGGTACGGCTTATATGTCGCGTTTTGATTATAACGGTATGAAAATGGGCGGAAAAACAGGGACCACGCAAGTCCGGCGCATTTCTTTGAAAGAACGGCAGACCGGAATTTTGAAAGAAAGCGAATTGCCGTGGCGGCTGCGTAATCATGCCTTGTTTGTCGGTTATGCGCCGCATAATAATCCCAAATATGCCGTGGTGGTTTTGGTTGAGCACGGCGGGGGCGGTTCTTCCGTGGCGGCGCCGATGGCCAGCAAACTGTTGCAGGAAACCCTGAAGCTGGATCCGGCCAAGAAGATTATTGAATAGGATTTTGCCGATGTACAGATTTTATGAAACCAGTATTAAAAATCAGAGCCTGACACTGAAAGAAAAATTTTTTAATCTGAGTTTTTCTTATATTCTTTTTATTGTGCTGCTGGTGTCGGTGGGGATTGTCATGCTTTATTCCGCGGCAAACGGCGACTGGAACCAATGGGCGCTTAAACATTTGCTGCGTTTCAGCGTGGCTTTCGGGCTGATGATTTTTTTGGCGATGATTGACATCAAATATCTGCTGCGTTATGCCTATTTCTTTTATTTTGTGGTTTTGCTCCTGCTGATTTATGTGGAGATTAAAGGGCATGTCGGTATGGGGGCGCAGCGTTGGATTAATTTGAAATTTTTTAATCTGCAGCCGTCAGAGTTGATGAAGATTGCATTGGTTTTGGCTTTGGCAAAGTATTTTCATACCACGTCTTTGCAGTCGATTGAAACGATCCGCGGGATTATTCCGCCGCTTTTGCTGGTTTTGTTTCCGGCTTTTCTGGTTTTGACGCAGCCGGATTTGGGAACGGCAATGATGCTTTTGATGACGGCCGGTGCGATGTTTTTTGTGGTCGGCGTGCAATTATGGAAGTTTGGCGCCGTGTTGCTGGGGGCGATTGTTATGGCGCCGGTGGCCTGGCATTTTTTGCGCGAATATCAACAAAACCGCGTGTTGACTTTTCTTGATCCAGAACGGGATCCGCTGGGGGCCGGATATCATATTATCCAGTCAAAAATTGCGCTGGGGTCAGGCGGCGTGTTTGGTAAAGGCTTTTTGAAAGGGACGCAGAGCCATTTGAACTTTTTGCCGGAAAAGCATACGGACTTTATTTTTACAATGTTGTCGGAAGAGTTTGGCATGGTCGGCGCCGTGTTTGTGATTTTGCTGAATATGCTGATTATTGCCTATAGTTTTGCATTTGCTTTGCGCAGCACGAGTTATTTCGGGAAGCTGCTGGCGATTGGTCTGGCAACAAACTTCTTTTTATATGTCTGCATTAATACGGCGATGGTTTTGGGGCTTTTGCCGGTGGTCGGAATTCCGCTGCCGCTGATTTCTTACGGCGGAACGGTGATTTTGTCGGTGATGGCTTCTTTCGGGATTATCCTGTGTGTACATATTAACCGAAACGTCAATCTTGGAAAATCGGATTAATTAAAACGGCAGGTTTGGGGGAGAAGTAAAATAGTATTTGCCATGAGGAATTTATGTTTTATAATCGGGGCGATTTTAATTTAATAAAATAAGGTGACTATGAAAAAATTTATTACTTTGGCAGTGGTTGCTCTTTTGAGTGCCTGCACAAATGCCGGTCCGTTTGTGACCAGTGTTTCTTCTGACGGAAATAACGGTTTGATTATCGAGAAGTGTCAGCTCCATATGAATGCTTTTATGGGAACGGTTTCAAACGAGAATTGTACCAATACCCAGATAAGGCTTCACTAACGTCTTACGGATAGAAAAGTCCCCGCTGTGTATGAACAGTTTCCTGTAAACTGGTTGTTCAAAAATAAGCGGGGTTTTTTATGTCTTAAATCAGAATTTTCCGATAAATGTTTATTTTTTGGCATTAATGACCTGAAGGGCTTCTTCCAAAGTCGGTTCTTTGTCTTTGAGGGCTTTGGGCAGGGCATAATTGTTTTTGCCCCATTTCAGATAAGGCCCGTAGCGGCCGACATTCAACGTAATATCCGCTTTGTCCTTCGGATGCTGGCCAATGACTTTTCCGACCGGACGCTCGGCAACGTTTTTCAAAATCTCTTCGGCGCGTTCCAAGGTAATGTTAAAAATATTGTCATTGCCGGTCAGGGATTTTGATTTGCCGCCCTGTTTGATGTATTGCCCGAATTTTCCGATGTTTACCTCAATGCCGTTTCCAAGTTGTTTCGGCAGGCTCAGCAGGGTTGAGGCTTGTTCGTATGTGACTTCTTCCGGATTCAGGTTTTTCGGCAAAGCCGAACGTTTGGGTTTTTCCGTGGTTGCGGTTGCGTCTTCGCCCAGTTGCAGATAAAAACCGTAAGGCCCTTTTTTGAGATAAATCTTCATACCGTTTAATTCACCCAGAACTTTATCCTCGCCGGATTTGGGCTTGGGCGAATCGGAGGCTTCTTCATCAGTTGTATCGACCAGCGGTTTGGTATATTTGCATTCCGGATAATTGGAGCAACCGATAAAGGCACCGAATTTTCCGAGCTTGATGCTTAAACGGCCGGTACCGCATTCCGGACATACTCGGGGGTCCGAGCCGTCTTCGCGGGGCGGAAACAGGTGGAAAGACAAGGCTTCGTCAATGCGGTTAATGACTTCGGTAATCTGCAGCGGCTGTACCGATTCAACCGTTTTGATGAATTTTGCCCAAAAGCCGCCGAGCAGCTTTTTCCATTCCATCTCGCCGGCGGAGATATCGTCAAGATATTCTTCCAGCTGGGCGGTGAAATCATATTCCACATATTTTTTGAAAAAGTTTTCCAGAAATACGGTCACAATGCGGCCGCGGTCTTCGGGAATAAAGCGCAGTTTTTCTACACGAACGTATTTGCGTTCCTGCAAAACTGAAATAATCGTGGCATAAGTCGACGGGCGTCCGATGCCGAGTTCTTCCAGTTTTTTAACCAGACTGGCTTCGGTAAAGCGAGGCGGCGGCGTGGTAAAGTGCTGGGCGGTCGTGATTTCGCCTTTGTTGACGTTTTCGCCTTCTTCCACGTTCGGCAGAATCCGGTTCTCATCATCTTCATCACTGTCGTCTTTGCTTTCCTGATAAAGTTTTAAGAAGCCGTCAAAATTGATGACTTGTCCGTTGGCGCGCAGGATGATTTGTTTGTCTGCCGAAATTGAATCAACGGTGACTTTGTCAAGAACGGCCGGATTCATCTGGCAGGCGACGGTACGTTTCCAAATCAGCTCATAAAGCTTATGGGCGTCGGCGTCCAGTTTTGTTTCCATTTTTTTCGGCGTGTTCATGACGTCGGACGGGCGGATGGCCTCGTGCGCTTCCTGAGCGTTTTTGGATTTTGTCTTGTATTCTTTGGCTGTTTTCGGCAGGTAGGCTTCGCCAAAATATTTTAGAATCGCGTCACGGCAGGCGGTTACGGCTTCCTGCGACAGATTGACCGCGTCGGTACGCATATAAGTGATTAAACCGGCTTCATAAAGCTTTTGGGCAATCTGCATGGTCTTTTTGGCAGAATAACGCAGTTTGCGGGCGGCTTCCTGTTGCAAAGTCGAGGTTGTGAACGGCGGTGCCGGATAGCGGTTGGCCTTTTTGCGCTCAACACTGGCAATGCTGAATTCCTGTGCTTCGATTTTGGCTTTGGCGGCAAGAGCTTTTTCTTCGGTATTGATATCAAATTTTTCCAGCTTTTTGCCGTCCAGCGTCATCAGGTGGGATTTAATGAGCGCCTGAGTTTTAGTGATCAAATCAACATCGACCGTCCAGTATTCTTCCGGTTTGAATTTTTCAATTTCGGTTTCGCGTTCACAAATCAGACGCAGTGCGACGGACTGGACACGGCCGGCGGATTTTGAGCCCGGAAGCTTGCGCCATAAAACCGGCGATAATGTAAAGCCGACAAGATAATCCAGAGCGCGGCGGGCCATGTAGGCAGAAACGAGATTGTCATCAATCGTACGCGGGTTTTGAATGGCTTCTGTTACCGCACGTTTGGTGATTTCATGAAAGACAACGCGCTCGATTTTTTTGTCTTTGATTTTCTTTTTGGCTTTTAATTCTTCCAAAATATGCCAGGCAATGGCTTCTCCTTCTCTATCCGGGTCGGAGGCGAGGACAATCGTGTCTGCTTCTTTGACGGCATCAATAATGTCTTTGAGGCGCTTTTGGCCGCCGGGGCTGAGTTCCCAGCTCATTGCAAAGTCTTCGTCCGGTTTGACGGAACCGTCTTTGCTCGGCAAGTCGCGAATATGGCCGAAGCTGGCAAGGACTTTATAATCGCTGCCGAGGTATTTGTTAATGGTTTTGGCTTTGGCCGGAGACTCTACAATAACTAACTTCATTTCTTTTCCATATTTATTTTATTAAAGCAACTTTGTTGCCGGGTTGTCTTTCGATTTTGCCGCTTAATTCCAGTTCCAGAAGCGCGGAAGAAAGTTCGGAAACGCTCATGCCGGTAACGCGAATCAACTCGTCGACATAGACGCCGTCGTAACTGATGTAATCCGTCAGGCAGAAGTTGTCCGTGAGATCTTCTTCGGTTTCTTCTTCCGGAATATCGGCATTTTTTTGCAACTTGTCAATATATTCCGTCAGCTGAACGCTGTGGGTTTGGGATAAGGTTTCTAAAATATCGTCGGCGGATTCAACCAGAACGGCACCGTCTTTGATCAATTTGTTGGGGCCGAGAGAGCGAAAATCCTGCGGTGAGCCGGGGACGGCAAAAATATCGCGTCCTTGTTCCAATGCCAGTCGTGCCGTGATTAAAGAGCCTGAGTTTAACGAGGCTTCAACGACCAAGGTGCCGCAAGACAGTCCGGCGACAATCCGGTTGCGGCGCGGAAAGTTGGCCGGCTGGGGCAGCGTTCCGAGCGGAAATTCCGAGATGACGGCGCCTTGTTCGGCAATTTGGCGGTAAAGAGATGTATTTTCTTTCGGGTAAGGCACATCGACTCCGGTTCCGAGAACGGCGACCGTCGGGCCTTGTTGGTTACAGGCGTACATGGCGCCCTTGTGTGCGGCCGAATCGATACCGCGTGCCATGCCGGAAATGACCAGAATTTTGTTGTTGGTCAGGTCGTGGGCGATTTTTGATGCGGTTTTGCGGCCGCTGACGGTTGCGTTTCTGGCGCCGACGATTGATATGCTCAGCGGCAGGTTCAACAATCCGGCGTTACCGAGGACATAAAAAAGCGGCGGTTTGTCATTTAGCTGTTTTAAGAGCGCAGGATATTCTTTGTCGCGATAAGTAATGATTTTGACGCCAAGGTTTCGGGCTCTTTCAAATTCAGCCTCGGCATCCGTTTTGGAACAAGGTTGTATTTTTAATGCGGACGGCAAAGCCTCTAACGCCGCCGGAATACTGCCGTATTCTTTGACGAGTTTGTAAAAGGTGACCGGACCGACGTTTTCGGAGTTGATTAAGCGCAGGCAGTCTATGATTTCCGTATCTGAGGCCATTTATTTCTTTTTGAAGCTGATTTTGCTTTCTTGTCCTTTTATCAAGCGGGCAATGTTGGCGTGGTGTCTGACCAGTACCAGCAAAGCGATTGCCGTATAAAACATTGCATAAACCGGAGAGGTGTAAAAATAGGCATACAGCGGCAGGGCGGCCGCAGCCAGAATTGCCGACAAAGAAGAATAGCGGGTGATGACGGCGCAGATAATCCATGTCAGAAAAGCGCAACCGGCAACAACCGGAGACAATGCCAAAATAAAACCGAAAGCCGAGGCGACGCCTTTGCCGCCTTTGAACTTGAGCCAGACCGGAAAGTTATGTCCCAAAACGCCGCAGGTGCCGGCGATTAAAGCGGCGACTGTGTTGACGGAAGTCAGGTAGCCGCAAAACATCATGGCCTCGTTGGTTACCAGATGTTTGGCAATCAGGGCGGCGATACCGGCTTTGAACGCGTCGAGCAAAACGGTCAGCAGAGCCAGATCTTTGCGGCCGGTACGCAGGACATTGGTTGCGCCGATGTTGCCGGAACCGATTTTGCGGATGTCACCCAAGCCGGCCAGACGGGTCAAAACCAGTCCGAAAGGCACGGAGCCGAGCAGATAACCGCCGAGCGCCGATAAAATGAAAGCTGTTGTCATAGAAGTATTCCCTTGTCCGAAAATTTAAATTTGTTATCAACTTAAAACGAACCGGCGGATTTTTCAATATTATTTTTTGCGGTGAAGATAACTTGCGTCTGAGCGAAAATTTATCTTATAAAAGTGAAGAAATATGATGACAAATCGATTAAAGACGTTAATATGTAGGAAAATATATTTGTTCAAGGATGCGCATGAAACCTGTATATAAAAGAATCCTTCTGAAACTTTCCGGCGAGGGCCTGCTGGGGAATAAACCTTACGGAATGTCGGAAGACGTCATTAAAGCTCTGGCCGGACAGATTAAAGAGATTGCCGATGCCGGCGTGGAAGTTTGTATTGTTATCGGCGGCGGCAATATTTTTCGCGGCGCCAAAGACGCTTCAAAAGAGATGGCGCCGGTGGTGGCGCATCAGGTCGGAATGCTGGCAACGGTTATGAATGCGCTTTTTATTCAGAATGCTCTGGAGCAGCTGAAAGTTCCGGCGCGCGTTATGTCGGCTCTGAATATTCCCGATGTGTGCGAGCATTATGTTTATCGCAAAGGGCTGCGCCATTTGGAAAAAGGGCGGGTGGTTATTTTTGCGGCCGGTACGGGGAATCCGTTTTTTACGACTGATACGGCCGCAGCGTTGCGTGCGTCTGAGATGAAATGTGACGTTATTTTGAAAGCAACGCAGGTTGACGGCGTTTATGACAGCGATCCGCTTAAAAATCCGCAGGCGCAGAAGTATCAGGTTATTGATTATGACACGGTTATCAATAAGCAGCTGAAGGTTATGGATACGACGGCTGTGGCGCTGGCGCGGGAGAATCGCATTCCGGTGGTGGTGTTTGCGCAGGCCGGAGAAAATGCTTTGATGAAAGCCGTATGCGGCGAAGGCGAGTTTACGATAATTAAAAACGAGGAATAGATGATGTCTGATTTTAATGAGATTAAAACCGATACCAAGACAAGAATGGATAAGACAATCGAAGCGCTGAAGAATGACTTTGGCGGTTTGCGCGCCGGACGGGCTCATGCCAGCCTGCTGGACGGGATGATGGTTGAAGCCTATGGTTCAATGACGCCGTTAAATCAGGTGGGGACGGTCAGCGTGCCTGATGCCCGTACTTTGGCGGTGAGCGTTTGGGACAAAGGTTTGGCCAAGTCTGTCGAAAAGGCCATTCGCGAATCCGATTTGGGGCTGAATCCGGTTTCTGACGGACAGCTCATCCGCATTCCCATTCCCCCGCTCAGTGAAGAAAGAAGAAAAGAGCTGGTAAAAGTGGCCGGCAAATATACCGAGCAGGCCAAGGTTGCCATCCGGAACGTGCGCCGCGACGGGATTGACGGCATTAAAAAGCTGAAAAAAGACAATGCAATTTCTGAAGATGAGGAAAAAAGATTTGAAAACGAGATTCAGAAGCTGACGGATGAGGCGATTAAAAAAGTTGACGAGCTTCAGGCCCTGAAAGAGAAAGATATTTTGCAGGTTTAATGCGGGCAAAATGTTTTTGGAATAAGGACGAATGAAGAGAACTGATGTGACAAAAGAAGATAACAGTCTGCAGCATATTGCGATTATTATGGACGGGAACGGACGCTGGGCCAAGAAGAAAGGCCTGCCCCGTTCCGTCGGGCATAAAAAAGGCGCGGAAACGGTTAAGGAAATTACGCGTGCTGCCGGTGAAATGGGGATTAAATATCTGACGCTTTATGCTTTTTCTACCGAAAACTGGCAGCGGCCGCCCGAAGAGGTGGAAACGCTGATGGGGCTTTTGCGCGAATATTTGAAGTCTGATTTGAAGGAATTGCAGGACAATGATGTCCGTATTGTTTTTATCGGTGAGCGTTCTATGCTGCCGGCAGATATTGCCGAAGCGATGCGCAAGCTGGAGAATGAAACTGCGGATAACAAAAAAATGACGTTGTGCATTGCTTTGAGTTATGGTTCTCGTCAGGAGATTGTTCATGCTGCCCGCCGGTTAGCCGTTTTGGCCAAACGCGGTGATATTGCGCCGGAGGATATTGATGCCAAGATGTTTGCCGGTTTGCTTTATACCAAAGACATTCCCGATCCGGATCTGGTTATCAGAACCAGCGGAGAGCAACGGGTGAGCAACTATCTGCTGTGGCAGATTGCCTATGCCGAATTTTATTTTTCCGATGTGTTGTGGCCGGATTTTGACCGCAAATGTCTGGAGGAAATTATTAAGAATTTTAATGCAAGGGAGAGAAGATATGGAAAAGTCTAAGGCTCAGGCTTTGTTAAAGCGCACCCTTTCGGCGCTGGTTATGATTCCTGTGGTTTTCGGGGCATTGTGGTATGGTGCGCCGTTTATGAACTTTTTGGTGATGCTGATCGGCGTGATTTTGGCTTGGGAATGGAGCTCAATGGTTCCGAGTTCCCGTCAGAATGCTTATGCCGTGGCTTATACCGTGGCAGCGGTTTTTTCTGCCATGGTGCCTTTTCCGGGGATTGTCTGGGGGACGATAATTGCGGTTTGCTGGCTGGCCGTTATTGTTCTGGCTTGGCATGAGGAGCATAAATATCTGCTGATGCTGGGTGTGCCGTATATTTCTTTGGGTGCCGGCGCAATTAACTGGCTTTATGAAACTTCCGGTTTTCCGATTGCTTTGTTGTTCTTTTTGGCGGTATGGAGTGTAGATATCGGCGGTTATTTTGTGGGGTCTACTTTGAAAGGTCCGAAACTGGCTCCGAAAATCAGCCCGAACAAAACCTGGTCGGGATTGATCGGTGGCGTCTTGCTGGCAGTGCTGGTGACCGGCGGTCTGGTTTATTATTTCACCGGAACGCAGCTTCTTCTTTATGTTTGCCTGTTGTCGGCCGCGGTTGCCGTTGTTGCGCAAATCGGAGATTTGATTGAATCGGCAATCAAGCGCCATCTGGGGCTGAAAGATTCCAGCAATCTTATTCCCGGTCACGGCGGAATGTTTGACCGGGTGGACGGACTGATTTTTTCTGCGCCGATGCTTTATCTGGCTTTGCAGATTGTTGATATGATTAACAGCGGGATGTAGTGATGGATTGGTTGACAGATATCTTTTATTATCTTGTGCCCTTTGTCGTTTTATTGGGCGTGTTGGTTTTTGTGCATGAACTCGGACATTTTCTTGTTGCCAAAGCGGCGGGCGTGAAAGTTGAGGAGTTTTCTTTGGGATTTGGCAAGGAGCTTTGGGGCTTTAATGACAAATCAGGCACGCGCTGGAAAGTTTGTGCCATTCCTCTGGGCGGGTATGTCCGGATGCTTGGCGACGCCGATGCCGCAAGCGCGACAGAGAGCGAAGAGGTCAAAAAACTTTCGGAAGAAGAGTTGAAGCGTACCTTTACGGCGCAGGCACCTTCTAAAAAGCTGGCGATTACACTGGCCGGTCCGGCGGCAAATTATCTTTTTGCCATTTTGATTTTTACCGGCATCTTTTTCTTTTTGGGGCGGCTGACTTTTCCGCCGGTTATCGGTGAGGTTCTTGACGGCGGGGCTGCTCAGGCGGCCGGTTTGCAGAAAAATGACCGGGTTCTTGAAATTAACGGCAAAAAAATTGACACTTTTGCCGATTTGCAGCGCGAAGTTGATCTGAGCGTTGACAAGAAGGCTGATTTGGTGGTTCAGCGCGGTGAGCAGGTTTTGAATATTCCGGTTGTTCTTAAAGAACTGGAAGTTCCGACCAGCGAGTATGACAGCGAAAATGCCCCGAAACAGCAAAAGCTGCTGCTCGGCGTACGGTCGGTCAATGCCGTGGAGCTGGATAAGAAAGACCTTTCTCTGGGTGAGGCTTTGAAGGAAGCCGGTACCGAAACCTGGGATATTACAACGGCAACACTGCGCGGGGTCGGGCAGATGCTGACCGGCAAAAGGGCTTCCGATGATGTCGGCGGCGTTATCCGAATCGCCGAAATGACCGGAGATATCAGTAAAGAGCGCGGGTTTATTGACTTTTTGGTCTTTATGGCGCTGCTTTCCATCAATCTCGGGCTGATTAACCTGTTTCCGATTCCGGTTTTGGACGGCGGACAGGCCGTGATTTGCCTGATTGAGATGGTTTCTCGCAGAGAACTTGGGGAAAAAGTGAAAGAATATATGTTCAGATTTGGTTTTGGGGTGATAATGGCTTTAGTGGTTTTTGCAACCTGGAATGATCTGGTACATCTTTTTAAAAGAATTTTTGTGTAGTGTTTTTTGGTAAGGATTTTGACTAATGAAAAAAGTTGGACTTATGGGACTGGCATTGTCGCTGATGTATTCAACGGCCGTGAATGCGGCAGATGTGCAGGTTCGGAAAATTGATGTGAGCGGCCTGCAAAGAGTCGAACTTGAGACGGTGTTGTCGTATATCAATATTCAGAAAAATGAAAAAGTGTCGCAGGAGGAGCTGGATGACGCGCTGAAGCGCCTTTACAATACCGGCTTGTTTGCCGATGTGGTTATGGATGTTACGGCCAACGGCAATCTTAACATCCGGCTGCTGGAGAATCCGATTGTGAACAAGCGCGTATTTGACGGCAATGAGAAAATTGATGACGAGATGTTGGAAAAAGAAGTGCAGCTGGCGCCGCGTTCCGTCTTTTCAAAGGCCAAAGTTCAGGAAGATGTTCAGCGTATTCTGGAAATCTACAAGCGTTCCGGCCGCTATGCCGCGGTTGTTGATCCGAAGGTTATTGTGCGTTCCGAAAACCGGGTGGATTTGATTTATGAAATTGACGAGGGGCCGATCGCTTCAATCAGCAAGATCAATTTTATCGGCAATACCCATTATTCGGACGACGATTTGCAAAGCGAGATTATGAGCAAGGAAACGCGTTGGTTCAGAATCTTTTCTTCCAAAGAAAATTATGATGCCGAAAAAACAAATTATGACAAAGAGCTGCTGCGTCGTTTTTATCTGAAGCACGGTTATGCCGACTTTGCCGTTTCTTCAGCGGTTGCCGAGCTGAGCCCTGACAAAAAGTCTTTTGTCATTACTTATGTTTTGGATGAAGGGCCGCGTTATAAAATCGGCGATATTTCAATTAAGTCACAGATTTCCGAAGTTGACGTCAAGCCGATGTATAAGGAAGTTCTGATTGAACAGGGCGATTGGTACAATGCCCAGAAAATTGAGAAAACCGTGACGGCGCTGACCGAGGAGCTCGGCAAAAAAGGTTTTGCTTTTGTTGATGTTGAACCACAGCTTGTTCGTCATACCGCGAGCGGCAAAATTGATGTTATCTTCAATATTAACGAAGGCGAGCGCATCTTTGTTGACCGGATTAATATTTCCGGCAATACACGGACGCATGACGAGGTTATCCGCCGTGAATTCCGCATTGAAGAGGGTGATGCCTTTAATGCTTCCAAGATTAAAGCTTCTCGCCGGAATGTGGAGAATCTGAATTATTTCAGCAAGGTTGATATTGAGACCGTTCCGACCGACAACAACAAAGCTGATGTTAATGTTAACGTTGAAGAAAAGTCAACGGGTTCGTTTAATGTTGGCGTTGGTTATTCTACCGTTAACGGTGCTTTGGTTCGTGCCGGCATTAATGAAGACAACTTCCAGGGCAAAGGCCAGCAGCTTGGCGCGGATGTTTCCGTTTCCCAACGGTCACAGGATTATGACCTGAGCTTTACCGAGCCTTATTTTATGGGGTTGCCGTTGAGAGCCGGTGTGGATTTGTTCCGCAGCGAACAGGATTATCAGGATGAGGGATCTTATGACAGCGAGACAACGGGCGGCCGTTTGCGTCTGGGATGGAACTATACGGATGATTTGTCCCAACAGCTGAGATATACCCTCAGACAAGACAAAATTGCCAATGTTGACGAGTATTCTTCCGTTTATATTAAGCAGGAAGAAGGAACCAGTACCGGTTCCGTGATCGGACAGACATTGTATTATGACAAACGTGACAGCTCGATTAATCCGAAAGAAGGATATTTCCTGTCATTCGGCAATGATGTTGCCGGTGCCGGCGGCGATGAGAAATATTTTAAGTTTGACGCCAAGGCTTATACTTATTATACAATGGCCGATTATTATACCTTTAAGCTTTTTGCCAATGCCGGTTATATTGTCGGTTACGGCAATGAGGATGTTCGTCTGGCGCAGAGATATTATCTCGGCGGTTCAACGCTCCGCGGTTTTGAATTTGCCGGTATCGGTGCCCGTGACAAATATACGGACGATGCGCTGGGCGGTAACTGGATGTTGTATACCGGAGCAGAAATGTCGTTCCCGATTGGTTTGGACGAGCTCGGAATTCGCGGACGTACCTTTGTTGATATGGGTATGATCGGCGAACCGGACAATATTGACCGCAGAATTGTGGAATATTCTTCTTCTCCGCGTGTGGCTACCGGTTTTGGTTTCCAATGGTTGTCGCCGATGGGACAGATTGACGTGGACATTGCGTTCCCGATTGTTAAGGAAGATTACGATAAGACCGAGACGTTCCGCCTGAACTTCGGTACAAGGTTGTAATTTGATGGATAAACTGTTTAGAGCAATTCTATGAGTTGCTCTAAATTGTCTTAAGGAGTAAAAAAATGGTTGATAAGGCTTTTTACCGGAACAACGGCCCTTTCAGCCTGGCAGAAGTTGCCCGGATTTGTGAGGCCAGAATTACCGATAATGATAAATCGGGATTGGAAGTTCAGGATATTGCAACAATGGAAGGAGCCAAAAAAGGCAACGTATGCTTTTTTTATGATAAAAAAGCAAAAGAAGCTGCCGGAAAATTGAAGGCAACAGCTTGTATAACAACGGAGGATCTGGCGCAGTTTGTGGCTCCGGAAACGGCCGTGCTGGTTTGTGCCAATCCTAAGCTGGCTTTTTTGAAACTGAATGCCTTTTTTTATGAAATTCCGCTGCCGGAAGCGCAGATTGCCGCTTCAGCTAAAGTTGACAAGACGGTTCAGTTGGGCATGAATTGTTTTATCGGCGAGAATGTTGTTATCGGAAAAAATGTTAAAATCGGAAACAATTGCATTATTGAAGCCAATGTTGTGATTGAGGACAATTGTGAGATTGGGCAGGGAACCAGAATCGGTGTCGGCGCTCATGTGGCTTTTTGCAAAATGGGTGAAAACTGCCGGATTTTCAGCGGTGCGCGGATTGGGCAGGACGGTTTTGGTTTTATGATGATTGGCGGACAGCATAAGCGGATTCCGCAGCTTGGACTGGTGATTATCGGCAATGACGTGGAAGTCGGTGCCAATTCTTGTATTGACCGCGGGGCATTGGATGATACGGTTATCGGCGACGGTTGCCGGATTGATAATCTGGTGCAGATTGCCCATAATGTCCGGCTCGGACGCGGTTGTATTCTGGTCTCTCAGGTCGGTATTGCCGGCAGTACGGTTTTGGGCGATTATGTGGTCTGCGGCGGGCAGGTTGGTCTGGCTGACCATGTTCATATTGGTTCCGGTGCCCAGATTGCCGCGCAGTCCGGTGTTATGAGCGATGTGGAAGCCGGTGCCGTGGTGATGGGATATCCGGTTGTGCCGATTAAGCAGTTTATGCGGCAGACAGCTTTTGTGCAAAATGCCGTTAAGCCCAAAAAATAGTTTTGTTAATTTTGAATAATAAGAAAAGGAAGATAAATGTCTGAAGTTTATACTGTTGAACAGATTATGGAATTTTTGCCTCACCGTTACCCGTTTTTGCTGGTGGACAGACTGACGGTGGAAGAACCGGGGGTTAAAGGTTTCGGTTTGAAAAATGTTACGATGAATGAAGAATTTTTCCAAGGGCATTTTCCGGGGAATCCGGTTATGCCGGGCGTTTTGCAAATTGAGGCTATGGCTCAAACGGCGGGTGCACTGGTAATTGCCGGTATGAAAGATTTGGAAAAGAAACCTGGCGTTTTCTTTATGTCAATTGACGGCGTCAAGTTCAGAAAACCGGTTAAACCCGGTGATCAACTGATTATGCATGTTGAAAAGATTAAAGAGCGCGGTAAGGTTTTTGTTTTCAAAGGCCAGAGTGAAGTTGACGGCAAGGTTGTGTCGGAAGCGGAATTTACGGCAATGATTGTGCTGTAGTTTTGATGCATGATAAAGAAACCCCGCCATTTACAATGACGGGGTTTTTGCTTAATTGCAAGAAATCGTTGCACTTGTATTCTTATGGGGTTCATTCGGATTATGGCAGGTTACGCTGACCGTTCCGTTGCAGGCATTTATTACACTACTGCAAAGCGGCCAATCGCTGTGTTCATTCAAACATTTGTTATACCACACACTTCCGGCCCAACTGCAGCCATAATTCTGAATGATTCCGCTTGTATCACAGCATGCCACGCCGGAGCTCCCAGAGCTACCCCCGCCGGAAGAACACCCGGAACCGCCGCATTGAGGATCACAAGATTCTATCGTTCCGTCTTTGCAGCAATCGCCATGACAGGTTGAGTGAACGGAACACCAGTTTGACGACGAAGATGTACAGCAGGATTCACATCTTCTGCATGAACCGCCGCATCCATCGGATATAGTGTAAGACCCGCAGGAACAAGAACTTGTCGTATCAGAACAACTCG
>CABUWG010000016.1 GCA_902495305.1 uncultured Pseudomonadota bacterium
TGCTCTTCTACATATAAAAAAGTCAGAGTATCTTCTACGGAATGCGGAACATCTTGTTATGAATGTCAGTATAACTCCGACTGCTCCGTAACTTCTAAATCTTGTACTTATGGCTGCGCCTCTTACAATTCTTGCAGCAAGTGCACGAGCTGCAAAACCTGCTCCCCATTAAGCGACCAGACCAATTGTACTTACGGAACTACAAGCTGTTCTAATGGTTGTGGTGGAACAAGAACCTGCTGTAAAGCTAATCCTTGGAAAGGATATTTTGAACCATTTAAACAAAGCACTGATGGATGTTTTGAAAGAAGTGGAGCTCCTGGTAAATTTATGTGGACAGTAAGTGCCAATATCTATTGTATCAACCAAGAAACCGGAGAAAAAAATTTTATATTTAAAAATATGCGCTGTAACGGAATTGGAAAAGTCTACTCTTCTTTAGCCGAATGTCAAAGTCAAGAACCTGCAGCCTCAGCAGATGCCGGCTATGTCGGTGAATACTACGGAGATTGCAAAGACGCCAATACTTCACCCCTTGGAAGCACCAGCGCCGACACAGACAAATGTACAAGATGACAAATTTTTCATCAAAAAGAAAAACTATACGAAAGCCTGAACGGAAAGTTAACAACTTATCGCTCAGGCCGCACTGGCACCGTCACAAAATTAATGGCATAAAGCGGCATGCTGCGCAGTAATTTTTAAGCGACGTGTACAAAGAGGTACACGAGCGAAAAAATTGCAAGCATGATGCTGCTTTAGGACATTAATTAATATAGTATTCGATTGTAGAAACAACCCTAACCTTTTTTTCGATTTGAGTCATTTCCTGAGCATTGGCAGTCTGCTCACGCGGCAAGATAGAAAAAACGCCTTGACTTGCCCGACGGATTTTGCCGACCTTGCTGTGAGAACTCTTGGCAAACTCCTCTGCCGCAGCCTGAGCATTTTTTGTGGCTTCTTCAAGCATTTGCGGCTTAATATCATTCAATTTAGTGAAGATATAAGAAACCGGCGACCCATAAGACTGACTGTCAAAAACAACGCCTTTTGCCACCAGTTCTCCGGTTGCGTTAACAGCCTTCTTTACCAAATCAACATTATTGGAACGAACCAAAACCGTCTGCGTCAGAATATAACGTGAAATCACATTCCGGTCACGATAAGGATTAGTCATCAGATCATTTGTATCAATCCGGCCTTCTGAAACTTCTTCCGGTTTAAGCCCCTGCTTTTGCAAAAACTCATAAATCGTCTGATAACGGCTGCTCAATTCTTTCTGCGCGGTCTGCAAATTATCGCTGGTAACCGTAAACTTGATCTCCCAAACCGCCAAATCGGCCGTAACATCCATTTCAGCCAGCCCCTTAACCGTTACGATATTCATGTCGGTTTTGGATTTGTAGTAATAATACCCCGGAAAAAAGCCGCCCAGCATCAGCCCAAAACCGATAACCAGCGCCGGCACCAACTTGCATGCTCTGTCACAACTCTCGCCACCGTTTTCCATATTTTTCTCCTTTTCAACAGGTTAACCACACAAATATAATACCGGAATTTAAGAATTCATCCCGATACAGGAATATTCAAAACCGGATTTTTTAACCTCTTCCGCCTGCAGCATATTCCGTAAATCAACAATTTTATGAGCTTTCATCAGTCCACGGATTCTCTTCAAATCCAGATTTTTAAAATCTTCCCATTCAGTCAAGATCACCATGATTTCCGCATTTTCACAAGCCTCGTACGCATCTTTGGCATAAGTTACGCGTGTGCCGAGAAGCCTTTCGGCATTAGCCATGGCTTTGGGGTCAAAAACCGCAATATTGCTACTGTGCTCAAGCATTTCTTTCAAAATATCCATTGCCGGAGATTCGCGGCAGTCATCAGTCCCGCCTTTAAAGGCCAGACCCAAAACAGCAATTTTCCCTTGCGGATTATTCTTAATCTTGGCAATCACGCGTTCCGCCATTTCTTTTTTGCGTTCATCATTTTTGGCAATGGTCGTTTCAATCAAATTCAGGCGTACACCGTATTTGCGCCCCATCTGCGCCATGGCGTTGGTATCTTTGGGAAAACAGGAACCGCCGTAACCGGGACCGGCATTCAGAAACTTGTTGCCGATGCGGGAATCCATTCCCATTCCCTTGGCAACTTCATGAATATCTGCACCGGATTTTTCACAAAAATCGGCCATCTCGTTAATATAATGGATTTTCATGGCCAAAAAAGCATTAGAAGCATATTTAATTGCCTCGGAAGACTTGCGCTTGACCCATAAAAACTGGGTTTTATCTTCAAACGGGGCATAAAGCTTTTGCATAACCTTGCAGGCTTTTTTGCTGTTAGAACCGACAACAATGCGATCCGGATGAAAAAAGTCATGAATGGCAAAACCTTCGCGCAAAAACTCCGGCAAAGAAATCACGTCCGCATCCGCCTGCGGATTAACTTTCCGGATAATAGCCTCAATCTCGTCTCCCGTACCGACCGGAACCGTTGATTTTGTTGCAACCACGGTATATCCGTCCAGATACTGGGCCAACTCTTCCGCTGCCGCATAAATATATTGCAAATCCGCTTCTTTGGTCACCGGATGCGGCGGCGTTCCGACTGCCAGCAAAACAACATCCGCTCCGATAACCGCCTTGGCCATATTTGTTGTAAAAGTCAGCTTTCCGTTCTGAACGTTCTTCTTAAATAATTCCTCCAGACCGTCTTCATACAAAGTCAGCTCTCCGGCATTCAGAACCGCGATTTTTTCTTCCATTTTATCGACACAGCAAACCTCATTTCCCAATTCAGCCAGCCCGACACCGGTTGGCAGTCCGACATAGCCTGTTCCGACAATTGCAACTTTCATAGTACAAACCTCAATAAAAATTAGATTTGGCTTACTATACCCTTGGGCCGGCGCTAAAGCAATTACATTATCCCAGATTTCCACCACTTAGCAAAAAAGCCCTTGATTTCAAAAAGATAATTTTATAAGTTACATCAACCGGTAAAATTGTGGAGGATATATTGGCAAAAGAATTACAGGTTTTTCTGCTTTGGAACAATGCCCGCAAAGAAGAAAAACGCATATTGGATGATATCAAACAAAAATATGAACTGCTGCGGATTTTTGAAATCAGCTGGCCGAAAAAATCTTTTCCTGATAATTTTACCCGTTTTTATAACAAAAACATGCGCGGCGGATACCGTAAAGCTTGGGAAAGCGGCCGCGGAAAATTTTTGCTGATCATCGGCTGGGACAATTCTCCCTTATACAAACTCAATCCCCGCCGCGGCTATGAAATCAATGACAATGCCATCCGCAACAAAAACCTCTATCGTCAGTGGACCGGCGGCGGCTTTTTGGTTCATGCCAGCGACAACCTCGCCGAAGTTGATGAAAACCTCCTGCTGACTTTGGGGCTCAACCGTCAGGAATTTGAAGAAAAATACACGTCTCCGTGGGACGGTAATATGATTGAAGTTGAAAAACCAATGCCCGGATACAAAAGCTGGAAACATATGGAAGAACTATTTAACTTTGCCCATAAAATAAAAGAAATTCAAAAAGTTCGGCTGGTCAATAACCAATTAGAACTGCAATGCTCCGACAAACCAAAGGCCTGCCGCTTTCTGAACCTGCGCAGACCTCTGCTCTGCCCTGGCAAAAATCGTTATTATACAAAGATTGACGGCAAAAAAGTTAAAGTCATTTTTGAAGATTAATCTTTGTCATCTTTTGCTTCGTCTTCATCACCGCTGCCAAAAAATATTCCAAACAGCGGCTTGCGGTACATCCACAGATTAATGGCCCCCAGAACAACAGACATTGAACCGAACAGATAGAGCATATAATACCAGTTGAGCTCATTGGCATTCATCATCACATCCTGATTGTTCATCCGCAAAAAGCCGATTGCAACGGCCGTAACCACAAAAGCAACCACAAAAGCCAGCGTCCAGATTTTTCGCTGAACATTTTTCTGCACAAAAAAAGACATCAGGAAATACAAAAGAATAAAGGCCAAAAACAAATATAATTCCATAGCATCCTCCAAAGCTTAACACTTTGGATATAAGCCGCAATACTCATTTTTCAAGCAGAAAAAATTCTTTTATTCTTCAATCTGAGAAATTTTTTCTTCAATCAGCTTCTTGTCAAAATTCAGCGGCTTGTGTGCAGGCAGGCCATTCTCGATTTTTTTGCGAACTTCCGCCAGATTAACCTCTTTGGCATCATCTTTGCTGGTCAAAGTATGATTCCATTGAAAATAAGCCTCGTTTTTGCGTCCGGAATTCCAGTAAGCGTCTCCCAGATGATTGCTGATAACCGCATTTGCCGGCTCCAGTTCGGCAGCTTTTTCCAAATATTCGGCGGCTTTGTCATACATTCCGAGCTGATAAAATGCCCAGCCCATACTGTCAATAATATGCCCGTCGGTCGGCGCCTGCTGATAAGCATCGGCAATCATGCCAAAAGCCTCTTCCACATTTTTTCCCTGCAACAGCCAGCTGTATCCGAGATAATTCTGTACAAGATAATAATTCTGGCTCATATCCAAAGCCTTCAAAAAAGCTTTCTCGGCTTTGCTCCACTGATTATCCTGCTCATAGGCAATGCCGAGTGCATAAAGCGGCACCCAGCGTTGTTCGCTGTTCTTGGGCATGGCTTTGACGGCCTTGCGGTAATACTCGATTGCCTCGCCGTATTTACCGTTAAAACGCAGGGCATCACCCAAATCCAGATAAAGGGCATAGGAATTATAACCGTCCAAAACCAGTGTCTTAAGCAAAAGTTCAGCCGAACGGTAATCATTCATAGAAACAAAATTGCCGGCCTTTTTGAGCTGTGCGGTATAATAAGCCACGGAAGACTTGTCAATCTCGCCGTACACTTCGTTGGCCTCTTCATACATATCCCTGTTTTCCAAAACGTCCGCCAAAAACAGCTTGGCAAAATCATATTTCGGATTCGCATAAATTGCCATACTGACAATCATATGAGCCAAATCCAGACCGGTCGGATCCTGACGCAGAAAATATGCAACGTTAAACAAGGCCTCTGACAAACCGATATTGGGTGACGTCAGGATTTTTTTTGTTGTCCCCGGTTTAGATTCCATAATTTCGGTTTTGATATTTTTCAACATATCAGCCAAAACCGTCTCATTGTGATAGCGGGAAACCAGAGCCACGGCTTTGTCTTTTTGATTTGTCCGCAAATAAAAATTGGTAATAATCTGTAAAGCCCGCAAAGACATCTCCCGGCTTTCCTGATTAATCACCATTTCATAATAGGTCTGCGCTTTTTCATTGCGCCCCATATAATCATAAATCATACCGGAATGCAGCAGATACATCGCCCTGAGCCCCGGCTCGCCCTTCACTTTTTCCAGCTGTGCGATGGCATTTTTCAGATTTTTTTCTTCCGAACCGTCACGACCGACAAAATTCCAGGCAGACATAAAAGGTACAATAAAACCCTTATAAATCTGTCCGTTTAAATGGCTCATATTTTTTTCAGCTTTGGCGTAGCGGCCGTTTTTCATGTTACTCACGGCCAAAATCATATAAATAAAGCTGTTTTTGTCGCCTTTTTTCAAAGAAGCCTCGGCATATTTGGCCGCCTCGTCAATTCTGCCTTTAGAAGTCAGCAGCAGATAAACCTTGCTGACAAGCTCGGGATTATCGGGATCGGCCTGCAAAGCCACCATATAAAAATCGGCAGCCTGGCTGAAATTTTTGCGCAGGTGGGCCACCCGTCCGGCCACATAAGCGCCATAAGATTTGCCGACATTGTTTTTATTGTCAAACACAGAATAAGACTGCCCGCCGGACGTTTTGACATCCATCCGGTTGGAGCAGGAATTAAACAGCATTATTCCGCACAAAAAAACAATACAATAAGCAAATTTTGACATACAGCCACCACCTAATTTAACCCAGTCGATATATTTTATATATAACTTTCCCAGATATACAATACTAAATTAAAAATATAACACAAAATATGTGCAAATAAATGATTAAGATTGCAAAAAAATAAATTTCTATTAAGAATAAAGGCATGGAAGAAAAATTAAACATAAAATCGGCATTGGAATATTACGTTATGGCGGGGGTTGATGAAATCCTCGCGGACGAACCGTTCGGAGTCGGATTATCAGAAAAAAAGGCCGTCATTGCAGAACCTGTCATTCGTAAAGCTCCCGTAATCCTGCCCGCGGCTTCGTCAGAAAGACAGGCCACGACAGAGCTGGCTCAGGCCACGTTAAGCGCCTGCCAGAACGCCCATGAGATTTGCGCGGCGTCCCAAACACTGGATGAGCTGCGCGCCGCCGTAGAAAAATTTGACGGCTGCGCTCTGAAACTGACGGCCTCGCATATGGTTTTCGGCGACGGCAACCCGAACGCGCGAGTCGTTCTGGTCGGTGAGGCACCCGGAGCGGACGAGGACCGTATCGGACGTCCGTTTGTCGGCCGCAGCGGCCATCTTCTGGACAAGATGATGGCGGCCATCGGCATGGACCGCTCGGCTTATTACATCACGAATGTTCTTCCTTGGCGCCCCCCCGGAAACCGGACGCCGACCAGTGCGGAAATCGCTGTCTGTCTGCCGTTTTTAAAACGCCAGATTGAACTGGTTAATCCCGAATATATATTGATTCTGGGCGGAAGCGCCGCCAATGCCCTGTTGGACAATCAGGAACCGATATCACGCCTGCGCGGCCGCTGGCTTGAATACGAAAAATCCGACGGCGGCAAAATTCAGGTGCTGGCCAGTTTCCATCCCGCTTATCTGTTACGCAATGCGGCACAAAAATCCCGCGCATGGAGCGATTTGCTGCGCTTAAAGAAAACTATGCAATAGTTTGAAAAATTTATTGGCTAAAAAAATAATTCTATTATTATAGAGAAAATTGATATTAACGCTTTAAGGAATGAAAAATGTTTGAATGCAAAAAAATTGTTTTGGTGTTAACCGGATTGTTCTGCTTTGGAGCGGCAACGCCGGCGGCAGCAGAAACCGAAGAAGCCGTTTTGTTAAAAGTCCACAACGTCGTTCCGCTGAAAGACGGCAGCAACCAGACCATCGGCTGCGAATTCAACACAACCATTTACAACCGCAGCAACGTCAATATCAATGACATTACCGTTGAATTAAAATGGCTTGACGAAACGACCAGAAACACGGCCGCCAACGCCGACAAAAAAACCGCTTTCGGCAACTACATCGCACAGGCGCCGGTTTCGGAAAACGCAATCATTTCAACCATTGACATCCCGTCGTTACAGGCATTCCGCCAAAAAACAATCAAGTCAAAAATCGACGGCACCAATTGCTTTTTATTAATGAAAGATCCTGAAATCAACGTAAAAGGCTGCAAAATCCAAGAAAGGAAAAACAACTTCTCCTGCTCCGGCATCTTCCGTTTTGTGCCGTCTATCGATCCGCAATACTACACCGAATTCAAACCCGTTTCCATAAACGATCAGGCAACGCAGGAAAATGCCCAGAAGGACGCTGACAAAAAAGAAATCGATACCTTGTTCAATCAGGTAGAAACCAATATTAATAAAGTATCGGCTATCTTGAACAAATAACGCTTAGGAGGAAAGATGAATCCGGCCCCTAAAATCTTCGGACTGTTTTTGCTGTGCATGTTTTGCCTGTCAGCCTCACAAACTGCCGCCCAGAGTTTTGGCTATCCTGTATCCGCCGCGGCTCCGGCTGAAGAAAACAATGCGACACCCGCCGTTCGTTATAATGAAATTGTAACACAGGACAAAGCTGCGGCATTACAAGCGGCCAAAGGAGAATCAGAACATATCCTGATTTTTTATGAAGATTTCAAAATCAACCATACTTTGTCAGGAAACGTCAGTTGTTCCATGAAGATTTCGGTTCTGCCCCTGACCAAAAACAAAGTAACCCAACTCAGCTTTCAGCTGGTCTGGCCGGAAATAACTTCCGCCTCCAACTTCTACGATATTCCGCCATATGTCAAACATTACAAAGAAATCGCCCTGCTGGGAGAAGGATGTTATACCGTAGACAAAGTTCCCAACATCGTCAGCAACCGCTGCCGGATTAAAGGAAAAACCTCAGAAGAATGCGCTGCTTTGCTGACTTGGAGTCGGGTAAAATAAACTTATGTTGAAAAAGGCACTTTATTTCCTGCTTTTCTGGGGCATTTTGTTTTTTGCTCCGATTTTGGTATGGGCAACAGAAAATTCTGCCGAGATTAATCCTCAAATCAGCTCTCAGGAAACCACTCAGATTTTAAAAGCAGCCGATATTTCCAAAAATGACATCAAAACTTATAAAAAAATTTTTTATGCTCTGGAAAACAACAGAATAACGGCAGCCCGCAAACTGACAAAAAAACTTGACAACAAAATCCTGCTCGGCCATGTCAAAGCTCAAATATACCTTTCCAAAACTTATACCAGCAGCTATCCGGAACTCAAAAACTGGTTAGACGAATACGCATACCTTCCGGAAGCGCCGCGTATCTATAAGCTGGCCCAAAGAAAAGCTCCGAAAAATCAAAAAAAAAACCTGCCGGAACCTGTCTTTCAAAAAAAATTCGGATACTATAACTGGAATTATCAAGACTTTGAAGATATGTCGGATAAAAAGCTGATATTTCTTGAAAAACAAGTCAGAAGCTTTGCCAAAAACCTGAACAAAGGAAAAACCAGAACAGCCAGAATTATTCTGGAAAACAAAACGTTGCAAAAACAGCTTCCGTCCAAATATTATGCTTTTTTATCCGCCAAACTCGCACAGAAATATCTTCTGGACAATGAAAACGCTTTGGCACAGGAGTGGGCACAGCGGACAATCAACCGTGAACAGGACAATGCAACCGGTTACTGGATTGCCGGTTTGTCATCTTGGCGGCTGAAGCAATACAAAACGGCTTCCGGAAAATTCAAAACCTTAGGCAAAATGAAAAATGACGACTGGCTGGTTGCCGCCGGTGCTTACTGGGCCGGACGCTGCTATGAAAAACGCGGGCAAAAATCATTAGCCAAACAGTGGTACAAAGAAGCCGCCAAATACAAATACACCTTTTACGGCATCCTTGGCAGTCGCAAAGCCGGCATTACCCCCGGCTATCAATGGACCTCAATGAGCTATTACAACAATCTGAGCCTTGACAACTATCTGTCGGGACTAATGGCAAATGATTCGGTCAAACGGGCATTAATCCTTATCTTATGCCAGCAATACAAATTGGCGGGGCAAGAAATCATGAACAGCGCAGAACCGATTCCTGATGCCCAGAAAGAAGCCCTGCTCTTTCTGGCCCACAAATATCGCGCCCATGTCATCGCCATGCATCTGTCCAAACAGCTGAGTACTCAAAATAACAATGTCTGTTATGATTATTTTAATTATCCGATTCCGCATTGGGAGCCGGAAAAAGGCTGGCGCCTGAATAAAGCTTTATTACTGGCCGTTGCCCGTCAGGAATCTTCTTTCAGCCCGCACGCCTCCAGTCCGGCCGGTGCCAAAGGCCTCTTGCAGCTGCTGCCCAATACGGCCTACCACATCACCAAAGATAAAAGCCTCCGTCAGGACTGCCGCCCGCTGTTCAAAGCAGAATATAATCTGGAGCTCGGACAGCAATATATTGAATATCTGCTGGATAAACCCTTTGTCAACGGCAACATCTTTTATATGCTGGTGGCCTATAACGCCGGCCCCGGAAACCTTTATAAATGGCTGAAAACAATAAAAGATAACAACGATCCCTTATTGTTTATTGAACTTGTACCGTCACGCGAAACCCGTTTATACATTGAAAGAGTCATGGCCAATTATTGGATTTATCAAATGCGGCTGGGAGAAAATCCGCAAACCCTGCAGGAAGTCAGCCGGGGCAAATGGCCGCGGCTCATAAAAAAATAACCGTTGCCAAATGCGCAAGCAACATTTAACAGACACTTCCCATGTCCGAAGAATGTCAAAACATCAAAGAACAATCACGTCCACTTCAGACCAGATAATTACATTGCGGAAGAAAATTGAATAAGATTAGGCAAAAAAGTCACCCATAAATACAGTAAAACCAGTAAAACGGTTTTATTTTTTTTGCCCTCAAAAACACCAAACCATTTTTCCTTCATAAAACAGGAAACAAAAGAAAATACGGCGGCAATAAGCAAAGAAAGCGATATTTCCACACCATGCAGCGCCGGCAAAACCAGCAGGTAATAAAAACGGATATTTTCGCCCCAATCTTTTCCGGCCCATTCGCAGGAAACCGCTCCCGTAAACAAGAGAATAACCAGACATAGCGCGCCAATGCCAAAAACAAAAATAAAAACATAAAAAGCATACTTGGCCAGCAGACTTTGCAATACTTCTTTTTTCAGCCACAAAACAGACAATAAAAGCGGAAAAAACCAACTGCCCAAAATCCGAAAAACAATACCGGCAGATACTTTGTCATGAAAAGTTTCGGAAGCAAAACCGTAACCGGCAGCAAACCAAAGCGCAACACCGGCAATCACAAGCCAAACCCGAAAATTGTTTTTTAGATAAGTAAATACCATAAAACCCTCAAACATTATTTAAAAGACGGCTCAACATGAATAATCACCCTGCGGTTCTTCATCATATTCTGCGGAATAGGCTCACCGTAAGGATCATGGTTCGGATACTTAGGCGCATTATCATACAACCCGGTCGCCTTTAACCTGACACGGGGAATACCTCTGCTCTCCAGAAAACGGACGACAGCCGCCGCCCTTGCCGCCGACAACTCCCAGTTTGACGGATATAAGTCACTGGAAAAAGGCTCATCACTGGTATGTCCTTCCACGCTAAAATTAAAGGAATTATAACGGTCAGACATCAGAGTGGCAGCCAGACGCTTCAAAGCCGGCAGCATTTTCGGCCGGATTTCGGCAGACCCGTGCTGAAACAGCAAATCTCCGCCAAATTCAATCACCACGCCCTGCGCATCTGTTCCCAGCGCAACCTCGTCCCCCAAGCTCATAGACTGAATGTCATCGGTCAGTTCAATCATCATCATCTCAATCGGACGGGTCACTTCTTTTTGGCCGAATCCTTCATTCATACCGGCCTGAATCTGCTCAAACATTGCCAAATCGACTTTAGAAACAGAAGAAATCATCACAAAAAAACAAAGCAGGAGCGTCACCATGTCGCCATAGGTCGCCATCCAGTCTTCGTCAATACGCTCCTCTTTCTTTTTCCTCATCTTCCAAATCCCGTTAGTTGTTTGAGGTATTCATGTCACGGTCAATAAGGAACTGTTCGTTCACATCGACAAACGAGTTAATCTTATCCTGAATATAACGCGGGCTTTTACGCTCGGCCAGCAAGACCAAACCTTCCATCTGCAAATTATATTTGAACATGGAAACGTTGTTTCGGGCCGCAACTTTTGTCGCTGCCGGAATAAAGAAAATTCGAGCCAGAATAATGCCGTAAAATGTTGTAATCAAAGCCACAGCCATACTCGGGCCGATTGCCGACGGATCCGAGCTCATGTTGCCAAGCATAATAACCAGACCGATCAATGTTCCGAGCATACCAAAAGCCGGAGAGTCGCCACCCATTTTCATCAGGGCGGAACCGCCTTTGGAATCTCTTTCGGCCTGAGCATCCATCATGCTTTCCAAAATCTGCTTAATCTCCGCACCGGTATATCCGGTTACCACCAGATCAGCCCCGTAAGCCAGAAACGGATCTTCCTGACGCAAACTGTCAGTTACCTCATTTTCAAGACCTTGCAAACCGTTTTTCTGCACAATATATGCCCAGCGGACAATACGTCCGACTTCTTCTTTCAAAGAGGCCGAAGAATCTTTGTGTGGCTTAAGGGTACTGAAAATAAGCTTAAAAGCTTCAAGCGCCGTTTTGGGTTCAAAAGAAATAAACAATGCCGCGATTGTCCCGCCAAGAACAATAATAATACTCGGAATATCAATAAAAGCTTCCGGCCGGTCGGTAGCGGTCACAATTGCACCGATAACAACGGCAAAACCAAACAAATACGATAAAATCGAACTTAACGACATAATTTATAATCCTTATAAACGCTCATAAAAATCTTCTGCAATAATATATTGCACTCAAATAGGTTAATATTTTACAAACGTACGGAAACAGCCCTTACTTTTTTACCGCTTTTACATAAGCAATATTAGCATGTTCTTCGCAATAAGTCTGACCGATTTTGACCTTTTTGCCGCAAAAATGAAAATTTTCGTCTTTCGGATCGCCCAGCGGCCAGCGACAGGTATGATTATCCAAGTCTACCAAAGAAACCATCCCCTTTTTAGCGGCATCGTTTTTGGCGGCAGGAGGAGCAGACGGACGATTTTCTGCCACAAATTTCTCTGCTTTGCCGGTGCTTTTAGCCGAAGATGCAGCCGGCTTGGATTCTGCCGCGGGCTGAACGGCCGCGCTCGTTTCAGCCTTGCTCTCTGCGGCGTCCTCGTCTTTTTTCTTAATCGGAGAAGGACGTCCTGACAATCCCAGTCTGTGAACCTTGCCGACAATAGAATTTTTTGTAACATTAAGTTTTTTACCGATTTCGGCGGTCGTCATCCCTTGTTTCCACATTGTGCGCAAATCTTCAACCATCTGTTCGGTCCAAGCCATTTGAGTTCTCCTTATAAAACTTATCAATTTAATATCCGGATAATAGCCTGATAATTGTCCCGAGTCTAGCAATATTCTCAAATTATCACTTTTTTTTTCAAAAAAAACAGATTATATTAGCACGGAATGGTAAAATGAAAAATATTTAAGGAGATGTTATTATGAAACAACCTGCCGCAGCGTCATTGCTGGCTCTGTCCCTGCTGTTCTCCCCCAAGCTGCCTCTGGCCGCCGAAAGCGAGATTCTTCTGACTGACAAACAAAATACCGGCCTGTCACTAAGCATTTATAATAACAACCTCGCCTTCGTCCGCGATTCTCGCAGCATAGACCTGCCTCAGGGACAATCGCTGATTGCTTTTGAAGGCGTTGCCCGCCAGATGAAGCCTGAAACGGCAATGCTTTCCGGCTCCGCCCTTAAAGTTATTGAACAAAATTATGACTACAACCTGCTGACAAGCGCCAACCTGCAGGAAGCTTCTGTCGGACAACAGGTCAAAACCGCCGTATTCAATCAGGAAACCGGACAAGACACCTTCAATACCGCCACTTTGCTGAGTACCCAGTCCGGCATGCCGGTTCTGGAATTTTCTTACGGTGTGGAAACCCGTTTTCCGGGACGGATTATTTATGAAAAAATTCCCGAGGGCCTGCGCACAAAACCCACTTTGGTCGCCAATGTCGAAAATGCGCACCGGGGAGAACAAAATCTGGAACTTGCCTACCTGACCAACGGCATCAGCTGGAAAGCCGATTACATTGTTGAAATCAGCTCGGCCGATAAATTAAACCTGAATGGCTGGGTTACCTTAAACAACCAGTCCGGAACCGATTATAAAAACGCTCAGGTACAGCTGATTGCCGGCAGCGTCAACCAAGTTCAGCCCGTCATGCCGCGCAATTATGCCGCCGGTGTAATGCTGAAAGCAGCCGCTTTTGACAGCGTCGCCGAAAGCGCCGCCGCACCGGCCAGAGAAAGCCTTGGCGACTACTATATGTACACTTTGCCTTTTCAGACCACAATCAAAGACAAACAGTCCAAACAAGTCAGCCTGATGACCAACAACGACGTATCCTACAACAAAGAATACCGGATTACGTCCCCGCTGTATCTCGGCCTTGGGACCAGTCTTGACGAATTTGAAAAACAAAACCCTGCCGTCATTTTCAAAATCACCAATGACAAAGCTTCCAACCTCGGTGAACCGTTGCCGTCGGGAACAGTCAGAATGTATGAAAAAGATTCTTCCGGCACGCTGCAGTTTATTGGCGAAAGCCCGCTTTCCCACGCTGCCGTCGGCGAAAAAATCGAATTGAACACCGGTTCCGCTTTTGACATCTGGGCCAAAGGCAAAATTACCCAAAGCCAGAACATTGCCAAAGACATGCGTGAAATCGCCGTTGAAATCACATTTGAAAATTCTAAAAACGAAGATGCCGAGATGGCCTTTATCCAAAGCTTTGGCAACCAATACCAGCTGTTGGCGGAAAGCCTGACCGGCGAAGAAAAGAACTCCCGTACCCGTGAATGGAAATTTACCTTAAAACCGGGCGAAAAACAAACTTTAACCTTCAAAGTCAGGGTAACGAACCAATAATGAAAAAAGCGGTCTTCTTCGGCATCTGTTTTGCACTTGTCTGCCCCGCGCTTTCTATTGCCAATGAAGCGGGCAAATACAAAAAGTTCTATGAAGTAAACCTTCATGAAAACTATCCGCCGGCGACGGAACTGCAAGCCAAAATAGATGCCGATCAGGACTATGACAAAGGCTATGACTACACTTGGAACATCGGCAAAAAATTCAAAGCCGCGTTCCGGCGTATCATCAAATCTTACGGCTTGTCGGAAAAACGGTTGAAAACGCCGACGGAAGACGCAATTCTGGAAGCCGTTAAAATGATGCCGCCCAGCAGCTATCCCTATATCGGGCCTTTCATGCATACCGTCCCCGGCATGTCTCCGAAAGTATTAAACTACCCCGGCATCAAAGAAACCAAAAATCAATTTCCCAAGCGCATTGCTCCTGAACTCCAGCATATTGAAGATATTGAATTTTTATCTCCGGCCTTGTATTGGGTTCTGATGCCCGAAGTCTGGCAAACTTACGGCTACACCGCCGAATTTCCGCAAAACCGGCCGCCGCGGCTGAAAGTACGGTACAATCCGCAGTTTTATAAAAACTTGAACCAATATGCCGATTTGCGGGCATATATTCCCAAAACGCGCAAACTTCTGCCGCATAAGATTGACCCGCTCAGCCGCCGGACAGTCAACCCCGGACCGGACAGTCCTCTGACCGCTCCCGACGCTCTGGCAGTTGCTCAAACCTTCAAAGGAATATCAAACCTCAACAAAGATTTTCAGACTTTTCTGAAAATCATGCAGGCAACCAAAATGCTTGATTTGTGGGAAAGCGAACAAAATCCCGGCTTTCCTGTCAGCCCTCTGATAAAAGATATGGCCAATCCCTGCCGCCGGCTGATTCAAAAATTCCGCATTATCGGAGAAGAACGCAAGCTTTCTGCCATTGCCGCAGAACAAGGGTTCACGCTCGACGAATGGGGCTATACCTGCGACAAAACCGTCAAAGCGCACCGCGCCGCCAACATGAGTCAGAGCACGGCGGCGGCAATTTCGGCTTACCGCAAAGGGCTGCTGGATAAAAGCGTTTCCAAGCTTTCGCCCAATCTTGCCGAAGCCAATTTTGCCCTCATGCAGGGTCTTATAGAAATGTATGACGCTCCGTTGCCGGACGTTGCCGCCGTCATTCGGAATCGCAAAGAAATGGACGATTCGTTCAGAAGAATCAATAATATGCTGATTTTCCATCCCTTAGACGGCATCGACTAAAAAACGACATATTTTCAAAGCATTAAAAAACAAAATAAAAGTTTTTTTCACTTTTTTATTGCATTTCGCATACAATATGAGTATACACTTGAAACTAGAGTATTTTACAATAATATTAAGGTGAATAAGATGGCACGTGTAACAGTTGAAGACTGCATTGATAAAATCCCGAACCGTTATGAACTCCTGATGGTTGCCGCTCAAAGGGCCAAAGACATCAGCGCCGGTTCTCCGATTACCCTTCCCCGCGACAATGACAAAAATCCGGTAATTGCCCTGCGCGAAATTGCCGACAACACCGTAAACATTGAAGACCTGCAAAGATCTCTGGTTATGGGGCTGCAAAAATACGTTGAAGTCGAAGAGCCGGAAGAAGAAGAGCTGGAAATCATGGCTGCCGAAAAAGAACTGGTTGATTTGGACGAGCAGTTCTCCGGCCTGCTGCTGGACAGCGACGTTTCCGATTCAATGCAGGTTGTTGACGAAGACGGCGAAGTCGATGATGACCTTGATCTGGCTGCCGATGACAGCATTGAAGATGACGACGCCCAGCTTGATGATTCTTTCGACATGGGCGCTGACCTCGACGACGACTTTGACGACAGCGAACAATAACGAATAATTAAGATTATTCTGCTTTAATTATAAGCTGAAAAATTTTGGTTATTGGGAGCTGACATCGATGTTAAGACAATATGAACTTGTTGATTTAGTAAAATCATACGATCCGGACGCCGACGAGGACGCTCTCAACAAAGCTTATGTATTCGCCATGAAAAAGCACGGGGCTCAGCTCCGTGCTTCCGGCGACCCATACTACTCCCATCCGGTAGAAGTTGCCGGTATCTTAACAAAATTCAAACTCGATTCCGCATCTATCATCGCCGGTCTGTTGCATGACACGGTAGAAGACACCGATACCACGGTTGAAGAAATCCGTGACAATTTCGGCCCTCAGGTTGCCCAACTGGTTGACGGTCTGACCAAATTGGCAATGATAGAACAAAAATCAGCCAATAACAAACAGGCTGAAAATTTTCGCAAATTGCTGCTTGCCATGTCGGAAGACGTGCGCGTCCTGCTCATCAAACTGGCTGACCGGCTGCACAACATGCGCACCCTGCACTTTTTGAAAAAGCCGGAAAAACGCGCCCGCATAGCCAAAGAAACCCTTGATATTTATGCGCCGCTTGCCGAACGTATCGGCATGCAGGAAGTCAAAACCGAACTTGAAGAAATTGCTTTCGCCGAGCTCCACAAAGAAGCGCACGATTCCATTGTTGCCCGCTTAAACTTTTTGCGCGAGCAAGGCAACAATCTGGTTCCCAAGATTATCAGCCAGCTGGAAAAAGACATGAAAGATAACGGCATTGATGCCGACATCACCGGACGGGAAAAATCGCCTTATTCCATCTGGCGCAAAATGCAGCAGAAAAACGCTTCTTTTGAGCAGCTTTCCGACATTATGGCTTTCCGGATCTGCGTTGATGACATTGGCGCCTGTTATCAGGCTCTGGGCGTTGTCCACAGCAAGTACCATATGGTTCCCCGCCGCTTTAAAGATTATATTTCAACCCCCAAACCCAACGGCTACCAGTCAATTCATACCGGTGTCATCGGGCCGGAAAATACCCGCATTGAAATCCAGATACGCACCCGCGAAATGCACGAAATCGCCGAGAAAGGCATTGCCGCCCACTGGGCATACAAACAAGGCCAAAAAGCCGTCGGCAAAAACTTTCGCTGGATTCGCGAACTGCTTGAGATTTTGGAACAAGCTTCCAATCCGGAAGAATTTTTGGAAAACACCAAACTGGAAATGTACAATGATCAGGTTTTCTGCTTCACCCCCAAAGGAGATCTGATCGGCCTGCCGATGAATTCCACGCCGGTTGACTTTGCCTACGCCGTACATTCCACTGTCGGCGATACCTGTGTCGGTGCTAAAATCAACGGCGAAATCCGTCCGCTGCGGACAATCTTGCAAAACGGTGATCAGGTTGAAGTCCTGACATCCAAAGCCCAGCACCCGTCTACGGAATGGGAGCGCTTTGTCGTCACCGGCAAAGCCAAAGCCGCAATCCGCCGGTATGTCCGCGCCTTCAAACGCGACCAGTTTATCACGCTTGGACAACAGCTTCTGGAACGGACATTTAAAGGCGAAAACCTTGAATTTTCGGAAAAAGGGCTGGTTAATATCCTGCCGAATTTTGAAGCGGAATCAATTGACGATATTTACGCCAAAGTCGGCGAAGGGCTGGTAACGGCTTGGGATGTCATGAAAGCTGTTTATCCGGGGTATAAACAATCCAAACTCGGTCGTGTCGTCAAATCCTTAAAAGTTCCGGTCTTCAAAAAATCTGCCAAAGAAAAGAAAGGCGAACCGCTAAAAATCAAAGGTCTGATTCCGGGCATGGCCGTCCATTTTGCCGGCTGCTGCCATCCGCTCCCCGGCGACCGGATTGTCGGAATTGTTACCACCGGCAAAGGGGTTGCCATTCATACGATTGACTGCAAACTTTTGGAAAAATACGCCGATGAGCCGGAACGCTGGCTTGACATCTCTTGGGGAGATGCCGCAACCGACGCGCCGCATGTCGGCCGCTTGAAAGTCATGCTCAACAACGAGCCCGGCGCACTGGCCGAACTTTCCAATCTGGTTGCTCGCAACAACGGCAACATTGCCAACTTGAATATCGTCTATCGGACGATTAGTTATTTTGAGATACTGGTTGACATTGAAGTCAAAGACCTGAAACACCTGACAGATATCATTGCCGCCATGAAAGCCAGCAAAGTTATCAGCTATGTTTCACGCTCCGTCCAGTAAACCCGAACCATGGAGTTTACCTTGTCCAAACCGCAAAATGCCTCATCTTCTGTCCGCAACAGATTATCCGCCCTCTGGCGTCATTTGCTTGACCGGTTGGAAGAACTGAGCGGAACCCCGCAATCAATTGCCACCGGATTTGCCTGCGGCGTTGCCGTGTCTTTTACGCCTTTTCTGGGTTTTCACTGCATTCTCGCCGCCATTATGGCCTGGTTTATTCGGGGTAATGTTCTGGCTGCCGCCATCGGTACGGTGGCCGGCAATCCGTGGACTTTTCCTTTTATCTGGATTTCGGTATTATACACCGGCCGTTTCATTTTGGGCGGCGCTTATGCCCAAAGCACGCAAGTTGATTTTTTACATTTTTTTGAAAAATCAACCCATGCCCTGCTGAGTTTTGACTTCAGTGCCTTTTTAACCGATATCTGGCCGGTATTATGGCCGATGATGGTCGGCTGCATCCCTTTTGTCTTGGTCGTCTGGTTCATCACCTATTATCTGTTAAAAACCACACTCTCCAAATTCGGCACAAAAAACCTGCAGCAATTGGAAAACAAAGCAGACAAACTAAGGACTAAAAAACAATGATTATCGGCATCGGCAATGATCTTGCCAATATTGAACGCATAAAAAAAAGCATCGAAAAATTCGGCCAACGCTTCACCAACAAAATATTTTCGGAAGAAGAACAGGCCGAACTCTCCAAACGCCGAAAAATTTCCGCGCATGAATATGCCTGTTCCGCCGCCCGCCGTTTTGCCGCCAAAGAAGCTTGCTCCAAGGCGCTCGGCACCGGTTTCAGGCAAGGCGTTTTCTGGCCTGATTTGATCATCACCCACACACCTGCCGGCAAACCTGAACTCCGGCTGCGCGGAAACGCGGCCAACCACCTTGCCGCCCTCAGCGGCAACACCCCGTGCCGCCTGCATGTGAGCATGACGGACGACTATCCGTGGGCTCAGGCTTTTGTGATTATTGAAACAATATAAAAAAGTTAAAAAAAATCATATTCTTAACTTCAAATTAATGAAAATATTACATGATAACTGTTGATATCTAAACAATATTGTTTATGATATATCAGATTTGATAAAAGAATTCCGCGTGGCAGCTCAAGAAAGAAATTGGTTATGGAAAAAGACGAAAGCATTTTAGATACAATAAAAACAATCATTTATGCCATTTTGATTGCAATAGTAATCCGCACATTTTTGTTTGAACCGTTCAAAATTCCGTCAGGGTCAATGTATCCGACTTTGCATGTCGGTGATTATCTTTTTGTTTCAAAATATACTTATGGCTATTCCAAACACTCTTTCCCGTTCAGCCTGCCGCTTTTTGACGGCCGTATCTGGGCAGATACGCCGCAGCGCGGAGATGTTGTCGTCTTCAAATTTCCGCAGGATAACAAAACAGATTTCATCAAACGCATCGTCGGCCTGCCCGGAGACAAAATCAAAATGCAGGACGGCATTTTGTATATCAACGGCAAACCGGTTGAACGTCAGCAGATTGAAGACTTTGTCATTCGTGACAAATTCGGCAACGGCGAGCGCTACACCCAATATGTCGAAACCCTGCCCAACGGCGTCAAACATAACATTCTGGAAATTTCTGACCAGCAGGAACTCGTTGACAACATGGTCGAAGTCACCGTTCCCGAAAACAGCTATTTTGTCATGGGCGACAACCGTGACCGCTCTGATGACAGCCGGTTGAGCGTCGGCTTTGTTCCGTTTGAAAATCTGGTCGGCAAAGCCCGTTGGCTGTTTTTCTCTCACAACACCGACGACGCATGGTACAAACCATGGGCTTGGACCAAGAAAATCCGCTTTGAAAGAATGTTTAAGAAAATACAATAATCATGCTTGAAGATTTACAAGACATATTAAAATACCATTTTAAAAATCCGCAGTTATTGCGTCAGGCCTTAACCCACAGCAGCCACACGACAGATGTGGCCAAAAACTATGAACGGCTGGAATTTCTGGGTGATCGGGTCTTGGGACTGAGCATTGCCGCCCTTCTCTACAAAATTTTTCCGGAAGAACCGGAAGGCAGCTTATCACAACGCTTTGTCGGACTTGTCTGCAAAGAAACTGTTGCTCAAATGGCTCAGACACTCTGCCTCGACAAATTTATGATTGTGGCCAATGAAGACATCCGTAGCAATGAAAACGTGCTGTGCGACGTTTGCGAGGCCGTTATCGGCGCCATTTTTATTGATGCCGGAGATGAAGAGGCCATCGGTTTTGTTGACACTCACTGGAAAGAACTGATTGATAAAAACGTCGAACCGCCCAAAGATGCAAAAACCAAATTACAGGAAGTCGCACACAGCAAAGGCTTTCCGCTGCCGGAATATGTTGTGCTGAGCCGAGAGGGCTCCGAGCATGAACCGGTTTTTCACATTGCCGTCAAAATCGGCAAACTGCCGCCGGCCGTCGGCACCGGACGCAACAAAAAATTAGCGCAGCAGGCCGCAGCCGCTCAAATGTTGGAAAGGCTGAAATAAGATGACGGAAGACAACCTCCCGACAGAACAAAATTTGCCGTCCCGTTGCGGATTTGTCGCGCTGATTGGTGCGCCAAATGCCGGAAAATCGACCATAACCAACGACTTTGTCGGCTCCAAAGTCACCATTGTTTCGCCTAAAGTCCAAACCACCCGTTCTCTGGTTAAAGGCATCGGCATTTGGAAAAATACCCAGATTATCTTTATTGACACACCGGGAATCTTCAAACCCAAACGCCGGCTTGATCGTGCCATGGTCGCTTCCTCATGGGACGGCGCAGGCGATGCCGACATTACCGTATTGGTCGTGGACGCCAAACGCGGTTTTGATGATGAGACCCGCGCTATCATCAACAAGCTTAACAAAAACAAAAAAGAAGCCCTCCTCCTGATTAATAAAATCGACCTTGTTCATCAGGACAAACTTTTGGGCTTGAGCGCCGCATTGAACGAAGCCGGAAACTTCAAAGAAACCTTTTTTGTTTCTGCCGAAAACGGCAAAAATCTGGAAGACTTTTACAACTACCTCGCCGACAATCTGCCGCTCAGCCCGTGGTACTATCCGGAAGACCAGATTTCTGACATGCCTCTGCGTATTCTGGCCGCCGAAATCACGCGCGAAAAACTCTTTCTCTGTCTGCATCAGGAACTCCCCTATGCCTTAACCGTCGAAACCGAGGTGTGGGATCGTCGCGATGACGGTTCCGTCCGTTGCGAACAAACAATTTATGTCGAGCGCGACAATCAAAAAATCATTGTCCTAGGCAAAGGCGGCTCCATGATAAAAAAAATCGGGCAAATGGCCAGAACGGAAATTGAAGAACTGCTGGAAACCCGTGTCCATTTGTTCCTGTTTGTCAAAGTACGCGAAAACTGGATTAACGACCCCGCCCGTTACAAAGACCTTCAGCTTAATTTTAACGCCTGAAATACTCATTGACAAATTTTCAGAAAAATACTATAAAAACAGTTCAAACAACTTATTATAGTACCAAATTATCAAGAATATTAATCTGTAAATTTTCAAAAGTATGGAAGAAAAATTAACACGTTCCGTCATGCTTAAGGCCTTGCGCCATTCAGACAAACGCTTACGCGAAAAAGCCTGGTATCGTTTTGCCTTGGACATCTTGACGAACAATCCGCAAAAGATATTAAACCTTTCGGATATTGAATTTGAGTACCATCTCTATTCTCGTTGCGAGATGTTTAACGCCGCGTTGCTGGTATTACTTCAGCATGATGAAATTCCTCGGGAAAATGCCAAAATTTTTATCAATGAATTTTTGCATTTCAAAGATAAAAAACTCGCCATTACTCTGTTGTTTCGCTGGGCGGAAGACCTTCCGGCTTCGGTCTGTCAAAAAATTCTGAAACAACTGCTTGACCAGTTCAAGCAAACATCTTATGCAAGTCAGCTGTTGCATTTGGCCTCAATACAAAAAGGCATCGGAAAATATGAGGACGTATGGTTGAAAATGGCGATCAGTCAGGCAAAAAAAGCAGATATGAGATTAACGGAAACGCTAAAAGAAATGCATAATATCATCCGTCTGCGCAAAGGCGATGACTTATGCCTGCGTTTGCTGAAAGCCTTTCTGACCCCATCAACAATTGCCGATGAAAAGACGGCAATTGAACTCGACGGACGGCTTCTTGACCTTTCTTTTGCAATTTCGAGCGGAGAAAGCCAAAAGTTGGTTAAAAAGTTCATTTTGCTCCTGTTGAAACATGAGAAATATGAAACCCTGCTCAAGCTGTTAAACATGCAAGGAAGCTGCCTGAGATCCAGAATGTTTTATGCTCTGTCTGTCCGGACAATTTTTGAACATCAGATGAAACAGAATTTTACTGTTGCGTCTTTCTGCCTTCAGGTCATAACCGACGCTCATAAGCAAAATCTGCTTTGGGATTACACCGGTGAAATATTCGAATTTCTGTGCCGGATTTCACCCTACAACGTATTTGACTTCTGGCAGGATGTGCGGGAAACGAAAAAAATCGCCGATATTGACGGTCCGCGCTTTATCGAACCTTTGGCAAATACTCTCAAGAGCAGCACTAATTTTCATCTTGTTGAAAAGTGGCAATATATTTGTGCAATGCCGGAGGCTGAGGCCAGAGACACCCTGCTGTGTGCATTATACGAAAATCCGGAACATATTAAGGAAATTTTCACGCCGTTGGCACAAAAATTTGACTTTCCGTACCGCGGAGATGGCTGGAAAACGCTGCATTGCATTACCGTATCGCAGGACGACAAATTTCCTATGCGCATATTGCTGGATTACCTGTACTATTCGCATTTTGATGCCGTAACGCGGGACGATATTGCCAATATATGTTCTTTAACGGAGAGGATTGCCATAGTCTGCTGTCAGCGAAGTCTGAAACACAAAGACTATACAAGAATGATGGAAGACCTCCTCTATTGGGGAAAAACAAAAGGCTGCCCGATATCCGAAAATTGCCTGAACAACTTTGACTTGGCACAGGCTCAGGCGAGATATGAAGAACATCTGCAAATGAACAATCTTTTAAAAATTGTCTATTAACAGCAAAGGCGGCCACTATGCTGCCTTTAATCTTGCCTCCCGAGTTCGATTCTCGTGGCCATAAAAAACTCCCCGCAGGGAGTTTTTTTATGGAGCGCGATACTGTACCGTTATCAGACTAATTTTTATAATGAGTTTAAACAATTTTGCTATAAAATCGAAATATTGGAAAAAATTTTCAATTAAATTTCTAAAGACAAAAACTAAAACTTAATTGTTTTTTATTTTTTTGTATTTAATATTAATATATGAAAGAGAGACGAGATGGTTTTAGAAAACAAATTAAATATCACCGACCAAATAGAGCTTAATAAAAAGGAAGAAGAAATTAGCAAAAAAAAGGCAAAAAAACTTTTCGACAGCGGCAAAATAAATACTCTTAAAGTTGGTACGTTTGCGGGTTTGAAGCAGATTCACAAATTTTTATTTGAAGACATTTATGCTTTTGCCGGAAAAATGCGAACCGTTAATATTTCTAAAGGTAATTTCAGATTTGCTCCGATGATGTATTTAGAGCAATCATTAAAACATATTGATAAAATGCCCCAATCAACATTTGATGAAATTGTTGAAAAATATGTTGAGATGAATATTGCTCACCCCTTTAGAGAGGGAAATGGCAGAGCAACCAGAATTTGGTTGGATTTAATCTTCAAAAAAGAACTAAAAAAAGTTGTTGATTGGAACAAAATTGATAAAAATGACTACTTATCTGCAATGGAAAGAAGCACGATTAAGGATATAGAAATAAAATACCTCTTGAAAAATGCCCTGACAGATAAAATTAACGAACGCGAGGTATTTATGAAAGGAATTGATATCAGCTACTACTATGAGGGCTATGACGAATACGATATTCATAAGCTGTTGTAGAACAACAATCTCAAACAACTTTGCCATAAATATGCAAACATCTATCCTTTGGAAACTTAGTTTACATAATAAAAAACGCCCACAAAGGGCGATTTTCAAAAATGGAGCGGGCAACGAGAATCGAACTCGCATTAAAAGCTTGGGAAGCTCTCGTTCTACCATTGAACTATGCCCGCAAAAGCAAGATAAAAATACACCCGTTATTCAAATAATCAAGTAAAATTTTTATATATTCGTAAAAAGAGAAAAGAGCAAGCCTTCTGCACTGAATTTGAAATAACGCAATGACGTTTTTTTGCTTGCGAAAAACCCGAAATCTTCTTATACTCCGGACATTCTGAAAGGAGAGAAGAAATGGAAGTAAATGAGCAGTACAAATTGCTTGGACGCAAGGTTGAAGATTTGCGGCAGAAAGAAGACTTTTACCCGACACCGCGTTATGTAACACAGGCACTGCTGGACAACTACGAATTTTCGGGAAAGATATGGGAACCTGCTTGCGGCGACGGTCGCATGGCCGAAGTCTTAAAAGAAAAATACGCCGAGGTCGAATGCTCTGACCTGATTGACCGCGGTTACGGCACTGCCGGTATTGATTTTTTGCTTTCCGATAAAAAAGCGCCCAACATTATCACCAATCCGCCTTTCCAGCTGGCTTACGAGTTCATTGTCCAAGGCTTGCAGGCTGCCGAAAAAACGCTGGCGTTACTGTTGCCCATTCGCTATCTGACCGGCAAAAAGCGCGCCAGACTTTACGCACAATTCCCGCCGGCAAAAGTAATAGTCATTCCCAATAAAGTGGACTTTCTCGGTTTTGGCAAACCGGCAATGGAATTTGCATGGTTTATCTGGGAAAAGAAAAAAACAGAACGCACCGAAATCGTCTGGTCGCAGATAAAAAGTCATTAAACGCCACTCAGAATAAAGACAAAAAGAAAAGTCCCGATTTCTCAAGACCCTTTACAAAAATGCCAGCGCAAACCTAAAACAGAACGCATATCATTGCTCGGGCGAAACTACCGCCACCACTAACCTTTTCACACTAGAATCTGACTTTGTGAACATACGTTTTTCTTTATTTTCTGAAATTGGCGGCTATAATACAAAAGAGGATTAAGAATGAAAAAAGCGACACTACATATTATGCAGGGATTCATCGCGGCCGGAAAATCTACCTATGCCCAAAAATTGGCCGCGGAACTTGGAGCGGTGCATTTAAATCCGGATATCTGGGTGACCGAAAATTTTTCAAAAGAAGAATATATGCAAAACTGGAACAAATGTTTTGAGATAGCCGTTAAAGCCCTTTGGAAAGAAACGAAAAAACATCTTTCTGCCCAAACCGACGTTATTCTGGATATGGGCTTTTGGCGCAGAAAAGACAGAAAATACGCCCAAATGATTGCCGAGAAATGCGGTGCTGATTTTAAGCATTATTATATTTACGCGCCTGATGAAGTTTTGAAACAAAGAATTGTTGAAACGCGGCCGCTGGAATGGGCAGAAAAACACTTGGCAAACTTTGCTGAAAATAAAAGTACATTTCAGGAACCGGAAGCTGATGAAACCCCTGTAATTATAAATAATTACTAAATTTTTTTCAAAACCAAATTCCCAAAAATTTTATTCCATTTTGTTCATTTTATGCTATAATGCCTATAAGAATTGCCAATAAACTTGGAGCATACCATGAAAAAGGGATATTGGAATACACAACAACAAAAAATCTTAAACCGAAGGGAAATCAAAGACAAAATTTTTCAAAACATGATAGAAACGGCTCTTAACAAAATTGAACAAACACCATACGGTAAAAAAATTCTTGAAGGCGCCAATTATTACCAAGATAATCGTCCAGATTATTATGACTCAGAGCACTTCTACCTTGAAAAAATTTATATCGGACATACAACACCCAACGTTTCTCCGCTAGGACACTGCACAAAAGAAAGTTTCATCTATAGAAATTTGAGTGAAAAACCAACAACGCCTGAAATCTCACGAGATGCTGTTTACATTAGCGAACTAACCACACAAGGCATTACGATAGACACATTAAAACTTATGGCACAAAACGGCAATAAGATTGCAACCGATCTGACAGCAAACAACAACATTGACACATCAAAAATTTGTGATTGGCAAAATGCCGCAGAACAATACTCTTCCATAAAAGAACAACTGGAACATACTTTTCAGGAAAACCCGCAATTTAATACAGAATTCATGAATACAGCCAGTGACTGTATGGTTAATCTTATCACCCATGAATGCGCACACGGGAATCAAATGAACAATGGCCTTGATAATGGCTTGATGACCTCAAAATCCTTAACTCCAGAAGACCAACAAAAGGAAATAAACTTCTACTTCAAAAAAGATGAAAATGGCAAAACAGCATTTCAAAAGTGGTTTGAACAACAAGATATTAAAACCGGCTATGGAACAGACTGCATTGATGAAGCTGCTGTTATGGCCTCCTCTTATGTTGCATTTATAGCAACAAATCCCTCCAAAGAAGCTCAAACTTGGATAAATAATATGTATAATCAGCGTCTGATTAATGGACATACCATAGAACAAACCCTTGCCGATTTTGAAAAACAAAACGGCAATTACCAACCCAATAACAAAATAATGCAACAAAAATTGGCTTGCCATATTTTCAACAGAATAAGCTCTGACTACGGACAAATCAATCTTCAAAAAATAAAAAAACATACTAATACAGAAATTGCCTCAATAAACTATAATTCTGATGAAATTTTTAATGCAATAAAATACTCCTATCAAGAAGAACAATTTGGCTCCATAGACGATTACATTTCAGCGATTCCCGAAAAATTAGACGATAAAAGAATTACACAATTAAAAATCTTATCCATAAAAAAGAAAAAAGATAAAAATAACAAACAAATTTCAGCTGTAACAAATGATGACTGTCCGACACTCCCTGCAACAGAAGTCTGTAAAAAGCAAACAAACACATTTAATATACCTCAATATCAAAATTTGAAACCCACACACGAACATTGAAACGCGGCCGCCGGAATGGGCAGAAAAACACTTGGCGAACTTTGCAGAAAATAAAAATATATTTCAGAAACCGGAAGCTGATGAAACCCCTGTGATTATAAATAATTACTAAATTTTAAATCCGGCATAATAATCCGTCCGGCAGCTTCATAACAACCCGCTCCGTAAAAAGCTTCTTTCCAGAAGTGACTTTCATCTTTAGCCCCTATATATCCCCTCTTCCCGTTGCTCTTTCCCGATTCGCGCCAATCGCAATTTTAGCGGTTAATTGTACCATTTTTTGATGGATTTTTGAAAATTATCATGCTATAAAACGCGCATATAGAGATTCTATTAAAATTTTTAAAACACCGAAGCCGGCAGATCAGGCATAAAACCGTCTAATCTGGGGCTTTTTTTATTAACATTTAACTAAGGATAAAATATGTCAGAAGTTAAGATGAAAATGATGGACGGTAACGAAGCCGCTGCTTCCGTTGCCCACCGCATGAATGAAGTCTGCGTTATTTACCCGATTACCCCGTCTTCTCCGATGGGCGAATGGGCTGATGCGTGGTCTGCCGCCAAACAAAAAAACATTTGGGGCGTTGTTCCTGAAGTACAGGAAATGCAGTCTGAAGCCGGTGCCGCCGGTGCCTGCCACGGTTCAATTCAGGCCGGTGCCTTAACCACCACCTTCACGGCCTCTCAGGGTTTGCTGTTGATGATTCCGAACATGTACAAAATTGCCGGCGAACTCTCTCCGTTTGTAATGCACGTTGCTGCCCGCTCTCTGGCTTATCATGCCTTGTCCATTTTCGGTGACCACACCGACGTTATGGGCTGCCGCCAGACCGGTTTTGCCATGCTGTGCTCCAATTCCGTGCAAGAAGCTCACGATATGGCCGCCATTGCCCAGACTTCCACGCTGCGCAGCCGCGTTCCGTTCATGCACTTCTTTGACGGTTTCCGCACTTCTCACGAAATCAAAAAAATCAAATTGCTCTCCGATGATGATCTGAAAGCCATGCTGGAAGGCGTTGACTACTCTTTCAATGCCAAAAACGCTCTGCATCCGGAAGCTCCGGTCATCCGCGGTACCGCTCAAAACCCTGACGTCTTCTTCCAGGGTCGTGAAGCTTCCAACCCGTTCTACAAAAAGGTTGAAGGCATTGTTCAGGAAGAAATGGACAAGTTCGCCAAAATCTCCGGCCGCCAGTATCATGTTGTTGACTACGTTGGCGCTGCCGATGCCGAACAGGTTATCGTCATCATGGGTTCCGGTGCTGAAACCGTTGAAGAAACCATCAGCTATCTGAACGCCAACGGTGCCAAACTCGGCCTGTTGAAAATTCACCTGTACCGTCCTTTCCCGGAAAAATCTTTCCTGAAAGCTCTGCCGGCAACAGCCAAAGTCGTATCTGTTCTGGACAGAACCAAAGAATCCGGCTCTACCGGCGAACCTTTGTACCTCGACGTTGTTGCAACCCTGACTCAGGCTTATGCTAACGGCGAAATCGCTAACATACCGAAAATCTATGGCGGACGCTATGGTTTGTCTTCCAAAGAATTCACGCCGGGCATGGTCAAAGCCGTTTATGACAACGGCACGGCTGCCAAACCGATTAACGGCTTCTCTGTCGGTATCAACGACGACGTTAACAAAACATCTTTGCCGTTTGATGACTCCATTGATACCGAACCCAAAGACGTTGTTCGCGCCGTATTCTTCGGTCTGGGCGCTGACGGTACTGTCGGGGCTAACAAAAACTCCATTAAGATTATTGCTGAAGACGCCGGCAAATATGGCCAGGGTTACTTTGTTTACGACTCTCGCAAATCCGGTTCCATGACCACTTCTCACCTGCGTTTTTCCGATAATCCGATTAAATCGGCTTACCTGATTAACAAAGCAGATTTTGTTGCCTGCCACCAGTTCCCGTTCATGAACAAGGTAGACATTCTGAAAATCGCCAAACCGGGCGCAACTTTCCTGTTGAACGCTCCGTACAAGGCTGAAGAAGTATGGGATCACCTGCCGATTGAGGTTCAGGAAGAAATCATCAGCAAAAAGCTGAAATTCTACACCATCAACGCCATTGAAGTTGCCCGCGAAACCGGCATGGGTCAACGCATTAACACCGTTATGCAGACCTGCTTCTTTGCAATTTCCAACATCTTGCCGAAAGACGAGGCAATTGCCCAGATTAAAAACGCCATTAAGAAAACTTACAGCAAAAAAGGCGATGCCATTGTTCAAAAGAACTTTGAAGCCGTTGACGCTTCTCTGGCTCACTTGCACGAAGTTTCTTATCCGGCTCAGGTTACTTCCAAATTCCACCGCAATCTGCCGGTTCCGGCTGATGCTCCGGAATTTGTGAAAAAGCTTACCGGTGAAATCATTGCCGACCGCGGTAACGAACTTCCGGTTTCCGCTTTTGAACAAGTTGTCGACGGGACCTGGCCGACAGGCACAACCCAGTATGAAAAACGCTGTATTGCGACAGAAATTCCGGTTTGGGATCCTGAAACCTGTATCCAATGCGGCAAATGCTCTCTGGTTTGCCCGCACGGCGTTATCCGCATGAAAGTTGCTTCGGAAGAAGAATTGAAGAATGCACCAAAAGGCTTCAAATCTGCTCCGTATAAAGGAAAAGAATTTGCCGGCAAACAGTTCATCTGGCAAATGTCTCCGGAAGACTGCACCGGCTGCGGCATCTGCGTCAGCGCCTGCCCGGCTAAGAACAAAGCCAATCCGGAACGCAAAGCCATTAACATGGATCACATTGAAAACCATCTGGAAGAGCAGAAAGCCTGCTGGAAGTTCTTTGAAACCCTGCCTTATGTAAAACGCACGGAAGTTGCAAAGAACCTGCCGAAAACCACTCAGATGATTCAGCCGTTGTTCGAATTCTCCGGTGCCTGCGCCGGCTGCGGTGAAACACCGTATGTCAAACTGCTGACTCAGCTCTTTGGTGACAGAATGGTTGTTGCCAACGCTACCGGCTGTTCTTCAATCTACTCAGGCAACCTGCCGACCACGCCTTATGCCAAAGACGAAAAAGGCCATGGTCCGGCTTGGGCTAACTCTTTGTTTGAAGACAACGCCGAGTTCGGTCTGGGTATGAGATTCTCCATCGACCAACAGACTCACTTTGCCCAACAGCTGTTGGAAGGCCTGAAAGACAAAGTCGGTGCCGATTTGGTTGAAAAGATTATGAACAACCCGCAGAAAACCGATATTGAAATTGACGACCAGCGCGCTAACGTCAAAGCTCTGCGCGACAAACTGGCCGGCATCAATACGCCGGAAGCCAAACATCTTGACAAACTGGCTGACTACCTGATTAAGAAATCCGTATGGATCTTGGGTGGTGACGGCTGGGCCTATGATATTGGCTTCGGTGGTTTGGATCACGCCATTGCTTCCGGCAAAAACATCAATATTCTGGTTATGGATACGGGTGTTTACTCCAATACCGGCGGTCAGCAGTCCAAGGCAACCCCGATGGGTGCTTCTGCCAAATTCGCCACGGCAGGTAAGGCTTTGCCGAAGAAAGATCTGGGCATGATTGCCATGTCTTACGGCAACGTTTATGTTGCTCAGGTTGCTTTCGGCGCCAACGATGCTCAGGTGATTAAAGCCATGAACGAAGCCGAGGCTTATGACGGCCCGTCCATCATCATCGCTTACTCTCACTGTATTGCTCAGGGCTTCAACCTGGCAGACGGTCTGACTCACCAGAAGAACGCCGTTGAAACCGGTTCTTGGCCGTTGTACCGCTACAATCCGGAAAACATTGATGAAGGCAAAGCGCCGCTGATGCTTGACTCTAAAGCACCGAGCAAACCTTTGTCTGAATACATGTCCAACGAGACACGTTTCCAGATTGTCAACAAACAAAATCCTGAACGTTATGAAACTTTGTTGAATAAAGCTCAGGAACTGGCTAAAGAAAAACGTTCTTTGTTAGAACACATGGCCGAATTTAAAACTGCCGAATAAGCGGTTTTAAGCAGACAAAAAAGCGCTCCCGATTTTTATCGGGGGCGTTTTTTTTAAACTCTTGCTTGCCAAAAAAAATTATGCTATTCTAATAATATATAAATAAAGAGGATAAGGAAACCACAATGAGTGAAGACACAATTACGCCCGAACAACAAGAAGTTGACTTCGCCCAACTGCTCGGAGAAAAAAATTTTGACAAAGAAAAATACCTTGCCGATGTCCAAAAACTTAAAGAAAGCGGCTTGTCATTAAGTATTCTCAATCCGCAGGCTTATAAAAAAGAAAAACAGGATAAATCAGAATTTGAAGGTGACGGACTATCTTTTAAAATTGAAGAAAAAGACGGCAAAATAATAGCCCGTGGAAGTAACGGCGAAGTGATCGAAGCCAAAACGCAGGAAGAATTACACGCCCTTGCTGCCAAATCATTCAAAAAACACCATGAAACCCTTCCTGATAAAGGAAAAAATAAACTGGTTTTCTATTTAACAACCAAGAAAGACCCTCAAAACTTAGAGGCATTTGCCAAAGCCTTTATCAATGAAGGCGTTGCTATCGACGGAATTAAAGGAGATGTGCCTCAAGATCCGAAATTCTGGCAGAATTTCAAGCAGGAATATCTTGCCAATCCGGAACATTCTGCCAAAGAGTGGAATCATCTGACCAGAGCCGTTCCGGCTGAATACATGGGAGAAAAAAGAAAAGAACAGACCCAGACACAATCACCGGCTCAACCGCCCTCTCAACAAGCCGTACCATCCCAACAGCAGCCCCAAACCGAAGCTTCTTCACCGGCAAAGGCAAAAGTTTCGGAACAGGCGCAGGAACCCCAAAAAATGTCAACAGATGCCTTTATCAAAGAACTGCGCAACGGTAACAACCCCAACCTGACGCCGCGGCAACCTCAACCGGCACGACAACAAAACAATACGCGGGAGCAAGATCTGCAACAACAGCTTATGGCTCAAAAGAATCAGGGAAGATAATCTTTTTTCAAAATACTTTCGCAGCAGTCGAAAGTATTTTTTTGTAGAACATTTTTCAAAACAAATCTTGCCCAAAAAACTTGACAAATTTGATTTTCATATCTATACTGCCTGCAATTAAAAATTATTGTATCACTCAAAATTATATAGTATGGAACAATTAAATATCCCGTTTTCCAGAGAAAGAGCAGCCGAAATTTTCAAAGACCGTTTCGGTTTGAGCTATGCCAATTCCCTGACCAGACTTATCCAATTCACAAACGGTAAAATTGCCTGGCTGTATAGTTCGGCAACCGGACAGGAAAAAGCTCTCTGCACAGACAAAAACGAATATCGCCTCTTATCCGCAGATGAAGACGTTCCTCCTCATCGCAATATCGGTCGGGACGAATATTTTTACATTGGCAAAAATATTTACCAATGCCGCGGCCTGATAAAAAACCAATTGTTGATTAAAAAAATTTCTCAAATTTTGCGCGCAGAAGATGCCCGAAAAATATTGAAGATTAAAGAAATGCCGGCTGCCTATAAAATAGTTCAACCGGACGGAAGCATCAGCAATATTGTCTGGAAAAAAACCGGCACTAAAAAATCAGACTGCATTTTTGCTTTCTTGGAAGAAAATTGCAGCTATGATAAAAACTGCCAGTGCATTCCGATGGAATATGCAGAAGAAGTACCCGTACAAAACCGGCAATGGATGTACCATACCGAAAAAGGGCTTCCGATTCTCAGAGAACTGACCAAAGAAGAATTCTGGCGCAAGTTAAGCCGTTAAAAAAGCCCCTGATTACAACCTATTGTAATCAGGGATTTTTTTATATAATCCTAATTATCTATAGAATCCCGCCCGTTCATAATTATATCCGAAATAACTGTTAATTAATTTGCTTTTTGCTTGGAATCCCTCACAAAATATCGCAATTTAATATCATAATCAGAAATATAATTTTGGAGATTAAAATGGATAATTCAAAAAATTGCCCTTCTGACACCGGCAATAAATTTATCCGCTACTATAATCCCGAAGGCGAAAATAACGCTTTCAAAAGCCTGAACGGAGCTTTTCAACGAGGCGTTGAGGAAGAAGCCTCCATTCAGACAGCGGTAAAAATGAAACAAGCCAACTCAGAAGAAAAATACAAAAATTGGGTTCAGAATCACAGCTCGGAACCGGAGATGGAAAAACGTGCCAAACTCGAATTCATCAAAAAATGTGAAGAACTGGCACTTCTGCCGGAAAAAGAGCTGATAAAACTCTGCGAACGCAGTTCCGAGCGCTTAAGCCAAAAGGTTTTCCAAAAAAGCGGCGAACTTTCTGCCGTGGAAAACGAGATTAACGAACGGGCTTATATGTTAAAGCACACAGCTTACACAAGATAAAAAAACAAAAATCCGGAAAAATTTTCCGGATTTTTTATGTCCGCATAAAAATAAGCTTGAAGCCCAAACTAAAATAAGATACAGTTATAAAAGAGAATTATATTATTAACTAATTACTATCATTATGGACATATACGTATCGAGAAACATGGTTTACAACTTTTTTGAAGAATTCGGCAACCTGAAATCAGTCCGCCTGACACAGGATAAAAAAGGAAATCTGGCCTGGGTTCAAAGTGACAAAGAGCTGTACCGGATATCTTACCGGATTGGGGAATTTATTGAAAAAAGCAGAAAAGAAGCCAAAGGCCTTTTTCGTGAAATCAAATACAACACCCCGCTGTTGTACCACGGAGAACTCTACTTCTACCGCCATTATAATAAAACCCATCCGACAAATGCCTGGATAAACCGGCCGGAAATCATCTTATGCGGAAAAATGATAAAACAGCTGTTTCCCCAAAAGAAAAATTTGGAGCTCAAACTGTTTGCCATTCGCCGCAAAGATACCGGACTAAAATTGCTTAACTACCTTTGGGCGCTTTACGAAAACGGCAATATGATATTCTTCATTCATGCTTTTCAGAACGGCCCCAAAGAAAGCAATCCGGAAGAATACGGCTGGCATGAAATCCGACTGGAACAAAGCTTTTTCGACACCGAAGGCCGCAAATTTTTTCTTCATACCGAAAAAGAAGAGTTGTGTATACGTCAAATTAATGTCTGACAATAAAAAAACGATGAGCCAAAACTCATCGTTTTTTTATTACTGCATTTGTTTTTTAACATTCTGGATCATTTCATCAAAACGCTGGGCTATCTTTTCAACCTTGGCCTCATCCATACCGGAATAAGCCGCGGAATCATCACCCAAAACCTCAAGCCGTCGCATATCAAGCATTTCTTTGATTCTGGTCTCGGAATAGCCTAAATCGCGCAACATGGCCGGTGACATATAAAAAACATAACCTTTGTCAACATATTTGCGAATAACGTCAAAACTCGGCATCAAATTCATCTTGCTGTCTGACAATCCCAAACGCTCAATATTCCACCGGCGTTGCGAATTAAAAGCCGTTGCAATGATAATATCCGCAAAATAGCCGTCATAACGTTCACACACAAACAGCCTGTCATCATCATGCGTCTGCGGTGTTTCGTAGTACAAAAATTCATAGTCAGAAATTTTAAAAGACAAAGTCTGCGCCAGATTAAGAAGCGTTCCATGCTCAGACACAACGGCAATGCGCGGCTGATCCTTTTTGTTCATAATCTGGGACAAACGAACAATTGTCCGAATATCCTCTACATTTCCGTTAATCTCGCAACCTGTCGGCTCAATGTGGTTTTTCATGATATAATCTCTGCCAAAACCAAGTTCCGTCATCGCCCGCTCTGTCATCTCCACCTCAGTGGCCGGAAGCTTCTGCCCGCGGGTATTATGCCTGCCGACAGTCATAAATTCAGGCAAAACGCCATACTTATTCAAATAAGCCCGCAAAACAACCGCAGCATGATAAATCGGTCGCGGAAAACCGCCTATAACCAGTAAAGCATCAAATTGAGGAAGATTATCCAACGTAAAAGAAGCAACTGTTTCCATCCTTCCGCAAACGGAATTATATCGGAGAACATCATTTTGCCGGCAAATGCCTACTCTGGCAATTTTCAAAATTTCTTCTTTTTCAAATGCATTAAGCTCTTGTGCCATAATTAAAAAAATTAATAATTAATAAAAAATTCAGTATCGCGAATGATTATAGCACCAAAATCATATTATGCAACCGCTTTTTCGACCGAAAATAGCAAAGCCCCGAAACATTGTTTCGGGGCCTGTTTTGTTACTTCAGATTTTCCGGATTAAGGCATTCAAGTTCCTTAATCACAAATTTTCCGTCTTTGCGGATAAGCACATCATCAAACCAGATTTCGCCTCCGCCGTATTCCGGTGTTTGAATCTGAACCAAATCCCAGTGAATGGCCGATTTGTTGCCATTGTCCATATCATCGTAAGAATTGCCGATGGCCATATGGAAAGAGCCGGAAATCTTCTCATCAAACAAAATGTCTAAAATCGGATGCGTAATATGCGGATTAACCCCCAGCGCAAACTCGCCCATATAACGGGAGCCGGCATCCAAATCCAAAATTTTCTGAAAACGGTTGTCATTGGCCAAGGACTTGGCCTTGACAATTTTACCGTCTTTAAATTCTAGCCGGATGTTTGAGAAAAACTCGCCGTTATATGTCGTATCGGTATTAAACTGTACCACACCGTTAATCGAATTCTTGACCGGAGCGGAATAAACTTCGCCGTCCGGAATATTTCTGTCGCCAAAACACGGCTGCGCGCCAATCCCCTTAATCGACAGCGTCAAATCCGTCCCCGGCGCTTTAATACGGACTTTATCGGTTTTCTTCATCAGCTTAACCAGCGGTTCCATGGCTTTTTTCATCTTCTTGTAATCAAGCAGGCAGGCGTTAAAATAAAAATCCTCAAATGCCCGCGTAGACATTTTGGACGTTGCTGCCATGGTATTGTTCGGATAACGCAGCACGCACCATTTTGTCTTGGGCACTCTGAGCGCATGATGAACCGGAATCATAAAATGCTTCTGATAAAGCGCCATTTGTTTTTCATTCACATCTGCAAGGGCAAAAAGGTCATCGGCGCCGCGCAGCCCGATATAAGCCTGCGACTTTTCCATCAGGCCGGCATGAATCCTGCCGTATTCTTCAATCTGCTTGGCCGAGGCATTGCTGATAAAATCCCGCACAAAAGCATTGTCGTTAAACATATAAAAAGGTACGCCGCCGGCTTTAGTTGCCGCAATAATAAACTCGTCCAGCAAATCTCTTGTCGATTCGCCAAACGCCTCAATATAAATGGTTTCGCCTTTTTTCAGCTCTACCGAATTTTTGATAATATTTTCCGCCAGCTGGCGCAATCTGTCATCTTTTCTCATATTCAGCCCCATATAAAATTTCATTGTAAAGACGAAAGATGCAGCGCTCCACATCTTCTTCGCCGCCTTTTTCTTCTATTTTATATATAGGCTCTTCTGCCAACAAATCATTAACATCTATATTTTTTTTTGCCAAAGTCATAAAAATTTTCACCCGCCGCGGCTGCTTTTGCAAAGCCAGAACCTTCAACACGGCTGCCCCGACAGCACAGGCAAAACGTCCCTCGGCATAATAAAACAGCGGCCTTGCCGTCTTTTCACCGTTCCAAGACATCTCCCGAAAACCATTGCGCAGCAGATTGTGCTCCAACCCGAGATAAGTCAGCCGTTTAATCTCGCAAAAAACTTCATGGTCATCATATTTTTCCGCCGGTTCATTCACAATATCCCGAGCATAACGCACCACGTTGGCCAAAGCGGCATAAGGCTTGTAGAGTTCTTTCAGATTCTGTGGATTATTACAAAGCAGCACAATCTGCTCCAGCATTTCTTCCGGCTCCGGCTGATACTTGTCAAATATATAAGTCCCCAACTCCAGACCCAACGCAAATTGCAAAATCTCATCAGTTTTCATCGGCTTGTCATTGAGGGTAACCAACAGATTTTTCTGCCGCAAATGCTTTTTCACCAGATTTTTTCCGGCAGTACGCCACCCCTCATCTCCCTCATCCGGCAACCGGACGCTTTTTCCTTTTGCCTCCGCGGCAAACACAATCATCACCATATTGTTCTCCTTTGGCTTTGCCAAAAGTATAAAAGCCAAACAATAATAATTTATGAATATTGACAATCAGACCTTTTTTGTGCTAAATGAAGCCGTTAACAGAAAGAAGATAAAGTAATGAACAACATCTATGCCCCGACTGAAGAAAATATCAGACTTGCTGCCGAAACCATAAAAAACGGCGGCTTGGTTGCGATTCCGACCGATACGGTTTACGGACTGGGCGCAGATGTTTACAATTCTAAAGCGGTCAGCAATATTTTTGCCGCCAAAGAACGCCCGTTTTTTGACCCTCTGATTTCTCACATTGCCGATATAGACTTTCTGCCGGAATATGCCCAAACCGACAGCCGGACAATGGATCTGGCCCGTCATTTCTGGCCCGGACCGTTGACTTTTGTTCTCAAACGCAAAGACAAAAATCACGTTTTAGACTTGGTTTGCTCCGGTCTGCCCAACATTGCCGTCCGCATGCCCAACCATCCGGTTACCTTAGAACTGATACGCCGTGCCGGTACGCCGGTTGCTGCTCCCTCGGCCAACAAATTCAAAACCGTATCGCCGACGACGGCTCAGCACGTTCAGGACAGTCTGGGCGACAGGGTTGATATGATTTTGGACGGCGGGAACTGCAAAATCGGTGTAGAAACAACAATTATTGACTTAACCACCAAAGACATGGTCATGCTGCGCGCCGGCGGTCTGAGCAAAGAAGATATTGAATCCTACACCGGCGAAAAAGTTCTGATTTCCGAAGGCTCCCCTGACAAACCAAGCGCCCCCGGCCAGCTTTTGAAACATTATGCGCCGGCACACAGCCTACGGATTAACGCCGAACAACCACAGGAAAATGAATTTTATATCGGATTCGGAAACGTTGACGCTGATTTAAATTTAAGCCCGACCGGCAGCCTGAACGAAGCAGCGGCCAATCTCTTTGCTTATCTGCGCCTCGCCGACAAACTGGCCGGAAACAAAAACATTGCCATGTCCCCTATTCCCGAACAAGGCTTAGGGTTGGCAATCAATGACCGTATCCGCCGTGCCGCTTATAAATAACCCCAAATTCAACCTCAATCCGCCACTTTTCCTCATCCCCTTTTCTCCTGTCCTGCGCGATTAACTCGGCATTTTCTCATCTCCGGCCAACGAGCTTCTTTTCTTCACCTCTTTTCTACTCCACTCCGCCCTCTTTCCTCCTATTCTCTCTCGCACCTCTCCCCACTTATCTCACCTTTCGCCTTATGCCACTCCCTTCTCTTTTCTACCCCACTTTTCCCCCCCATCCCCTCTCCCCTTAACCTCTTTTAGCCAAATTTCCCCTGCTTTTCCTTATCCCCTAGCCAAAATCCCCATCCTACTTTTCATTATATATTGACTATTGAGTTTCTTTGTGGTATAGTGACCTTAGTATTAACCATTCTGGGCACGGTGTGTGTCACAGGAAAGAAAGAACAACGCGGTCGGGAGGCCGACAGCCATCAATTGTCAGCTCACTGCCCAGAGGGTCGCGTTGCTCCAACGGGATTTGTGACAAAGTATGTGCTCTGAAAAGAATTTTTATATGGGAGGAAGCCGATGAAGAATATTAACATAAATATGCTACACATGAAACTAAACTCTGCGGTGTCAGTTTTTGCTGTTGCCGCTGCTTTCTCGGTTATCCTCCCGCCTTCTTCTGCCTTTGGTGGCGTCTGCTTCCTGCCGGACTGTCAGGATTCTGACACAATGCACGGCGATATTAACATGAATACCAACTCTGATACTGAATATTGCGAGAAGAAAGGATATACCTACTATGCTTCCGGTAAATGTCCGCAGTATTATGCTGAAGTGGGTAAATGTAATCGTGACGACCATTATCTTAAATGTGATGCCGTGACCTGGTGTAAGCAAAACGGCTACAATACTCAAACCTGTTCTCTGCCGTCTTTTGTTAATGACCAATGCCCGAA
>CABUWG010000017.1 GCA_902495305.1 uncultured Pseudomonadota bacterium
ACACTATGCTACACATGAAACTAAACTCTGCGGTATCAGTCTTTGCTGTCGCCGCTGCTTTCTCGGTGCTCCTCCTGCCTTCCTCTGCCTTTGCCGGCGTATGTTTCCTACCCGACTGTTCTGATGAGGAGTTAGCCGGCGGCGGCGGAAACATGGATATGAATGAAGACACTGCCTTTTGTGAAAGCAAAGGCTTTACCTACTATGCTTCTGGTAAATGCCCTCAGTATTATGCCGAGGTCGGTAAATGTAATCGTGACGACCATTATCTTAAATGCGATGCCAAAACATGGTGTCAGCAAAACGGATATAACACCACAACTTGTTCCATTCCGCAATATGTTAATGAAGCTTGTCCGAGTTACGGTTCTTTGTATAAAGGTTGTAAAACCGACAATGACCGTGCCTGTAAAGAAACCGGTTATACCAAAACCTGTCCGTCAGGTCAGAAGCTCAAAAAGAACTCCGGACGATGCACTTATGATTCTTCTTATGGGACTTGTTGTACGCCGTCAGGATGTCCGTCTTATACATCTTTGACCTCTTCGTCCTATGGCACAAACGGCACGGACGGCTGCGAGTACACCTGTTATTATACCTGTAACATGAACTGCCCGTCGGGTACCTCAACGTCAAATCCCGGAGGATGCGGCGGTTCAACCCGTAACGGATGTAATACAAAGACTTGTTATTATCCGTATCAATCCTGTTGTACGCCGAGTTGTTCCGATACGACAAGTTCTTGTTCCTGCGGGTCTTACACTATATCCGATGGATGCGGCGGCACTTGCAGAAGATGTGAATCCTGCTGTACATCTTCGTCGTCAAACTGGTGTTCCGTTCACTCAACCTGTCATGGCGATTGCTGCAAAGACGGAACAATAGATTCTTGTGACAGCAGATGTGGCGGTTCTGGTTGTTCCTCCGGCGGGGGTAGCTCCGGCGGTGGAAGCTCAAGCGGATGCTCACATACTTATGAAGTATGGTATGCCTGTGATAACGGAGAAAATATATACTTCCGCACCGCCTGCGCTGATACGGAAACCTGCACCCCAGAACGCCATATGTATGACTACGTATCTCAATGTAATGGTAATGGCTGGGTCTTTGATGTTGGATGCTAACATATAATAATTACAGAATTACGCCCACAAAAAAGAAAAATGTTTTAAGGAATATGCTACGCCGAAAGTTTTGAGCGACGTGTACAAAGAGGTACACGAGCGAAAAAGTTTCAAAAATACCCACCCCATTCAGGGTACAATAAAACCGCGATATGTGAGTCAGATAATAAGAAAAAAGAATTTTAGCGACAGGAGTGTATAGTAACATACATGACTTAGCTAAAATTCTTTTTTCTGTATTAGGTGACCACAGAGCGCGGTTTTAAATTGGCATTTGCATAATAGTCTGATAAGCCTTAATAGCAGTATCCCTCACGGCAACGACTGTCTCCAGCGCCGTCTCGGCATTGGCAACGGCCAAAACCACATCTTGAATATCAGCCTTGCCCTGTATGCCCTGAATTGTCATCTTTTCACTTTGCTGAGAAAGCTCAACCGCATTATCAATGGAGTCTTTAACCATTGCCCCAAAATCGGAATTTTGAACTTTCTTTGCCTCGGTAACCGGCATCTGCGCACCGATTCGCCCTAAAGCCTGCTGATAAGCATTCAAAGCACTGGAAATACTGGTCATCTTGTTCAATCCCCTTTAGTCTACTTTAACAAATCTAAAACGCTGGCACTCATTTCCCGCGCCGTTTTCATCACATTCATATTGGCCTCATACGTCCGCTGGGCTTCTTTCATATCCATCATCTCAATCAGCGGATTCACATTCGGCATGGAAACATACCCCTGAGCATCGGCCCCCGGATGGTTAGGCGCATATTTTTTCTCAAATTCCGACTGGTCTTTAACAACCTTGTCAACCTTCACCAACTGCGCTCCGGTTGCCTGATCGACATAATTCTTAAAAGTTACGACCTGACGACGGTACGGAGCTTCTCCCGGCGCACCGGCAATAGAGTCGGCATTTGCCATGTTCTCGGAAATAATCCGCAGACGCTCTGCCTGAGCTTTCATTCCTGATACGGCAATATCTGCACTGACAATCAAATTATTGGCCATCCGGTATCATCCTCTTAAGAACTAATTTTGGTTACTGCGGTTTTGAGCATGTTTTTATAAGAGTTATACAAGGCCAGCACCCGTCCGTATTCGCCTTTATCCTTGCTGATTTCATTAAGCTGGTCTTCCAAAACCACGCCGTTGCCGTCTATCGTCAGCGGCTGTGTGGGTTTGGGCGTATAAATCCGGCCGGCAAGAGAACTGCCGCCTCGTCCGGTAAAGTGCTTTTCATTGGTAACACTCATTTGCAGGGTAGAATTAAGTTCATCGGGAAAGCTCGGCTTTTTCAAATCCTGCGCCAGATACCCCGGCGTGTTGGCATTAGCCACGTTTCCGGCCAGAATCTTCTGACGCTCGGTCAGATACTTCATGTCCTGATTCGCCAAAGAAAAAACTGTCAGATTATTCAAATCCATAAAACGATTCTCCCCAAAACGGTTATGTTCCCTCATAACCTCCAACATGCAAGTTTTGTGCCGTTTATAAAGCTCTTGCCAAACCATTCCCCAATGATTACAATAACAAAAAAACAACACAAGGAAAGCTTCCATGTCTGAACAAGATAATAAACCAAAAAATATATCAGACAATCATGACTTGGATTTGTCCACAGATTATGCCGTTGCCCTCGGCTATGACCAGAACAGGCATAATGCACCGGTCGTACTGGCCAAAGGGCAAGGACAGATTGCGCAAAAGATTATTCAAATTGCCATAGACCAAGGCATTGAAATCCGACAGGACGCCGATTTATTGCAAATTCTCAAAGCAGTAGACATTGACGAAGAGATTCCGGTTGAAGCTTTTGCCGCCGTTGCCGAAATTATTTCTTATATCTATCAGAAAAACAGCCAGCAGACTGAATAGCCTTATTTTTTCCGCAGAATAGTCAGAAAAAATCCGTCCGTTCCAGTTGTCAGCGGCGACAAACGCAAATGCCACTCATCCCGGCAGGGATACGGACGGTCAATTTTGCGTTCCCACACTTCCCGCAGGTTAACCTGTTCCATATCCGGCTTGTTTTTAAGAAAAGCGGCAATAATATCCTCATTTTCTTCGCGCAAAACCGAACAGGTAATATAAACAATCCACCCACCGGATTTGACCTTCGGATAAGCCGTTTCCAAAATTTCTTTCTGAGCATAATTAAGCTTTTGCACAGCCTCCGGCGTTAAACGAAACTTGGCATCGGGCGAGCGCCGCCAAACGCCGGTTCCCGAACAGGGAGCATCAATAATAAAACGGTCAAAATCGCGATCGCTGTCTGCCACCAGATCTGTCAACTCAATATTTTTAATACCCAGCCGCTGCATACGCGGCTTGATCGCCTCCAGACGCTTGGCCGAAATATCATGCGCCAGAATATGCCCCTGATTATTCAACAGATAAGCAATAGCCAGACTTTTCCCTCCGGCACCGCAGCAATAGTCAATGACTTTGTGCGCCGGCCGGACATCACACAAAATCGCTGCCAACTGCGAAGCCTCGTCCTGAACCTCAATCTCACCGTTTTGATAAGCCATGCAATTGCCAAGGCTGATACGGTCTTCTGAACGCAGGCCGATTGGAGAATAAAGCGTCGGCACCATGGCGTATCCTTCTTTTTTCAGACCGTCAATCACGGCTTCGCGGTTTTTGACATTAATCCGAAAATCCGCCGCCGCCGGTTTATTCAAAGATTTTAACAATGCCATATCTTTGATTTTGGCAAACAGCCATTGCGGACACTCCGCTTCAACATAATCGGGATAAGGATCTTCATTTTCCGCGGATAACAATTTTTTTTCATCATCAGTCAAAGCAGACGGCGCGTATTGCCCGCTGCCAAAAATATCTTCAGGATTGTCTGATGTATAATGCTTGAGATACAGCAACACAATTTTGCGGGGCTCATCAGCACCGGCATCAAAAGAAAGCTTCATCCGGTTGCGAATAATGTTCCATACGGTTTCGGCAATAAAGCGCCGGTCTTTGGAACCGATGTATTTGCGTGCCCGCATATAATCATTGATAAGGTTATCCGCCGGAATATCAGAATTCCAGACAGCCTCAATTAAGTCCAATACCGCCTGATAACGCGCCCCTGTCTGCATTAGTCAATGTCCTCTATATTTATTTCCAACATGAACCTTTCTCCAACCCGCAAAATCTGTATTAGATTTCCACACCACTTTGGTAAAATGCAGAGAACGAGATGAATAATGTGATTTTAACGATAAAAAAAATTTTAGTGTACACAGAAGTACATAAATTTTTTTATTCGGAAAAAATCGCATTAGGCACTCGTTATATGCGTTTTACCCCGATAGCCGATGGCAACCAAATAAGTCTCTGGCGAAGCCTTGCGGCTGGCATCAGGTTTGTAGTGCCCGACCTTCTTAAAATTGCGCTTGACGTCTGCCAAAAGTTCTCCTTCCGCACCGCCCTGAAATACTTTGGCAATAAAAATGCCGCCTTCCGCCAAAACTTCTTTGGCAAAATCATAAGCCAGCTCGACCAGATGAATGGTCCGCAGATGGTCTGTCTGCTGATGTCCGGTCGTATTGGCCGCCATATCGCTCATCACAATGTCAGCCTCGCCTCGCAACAGTGATTTTAATTTATTCGCCGCATCAGGCTCGGTAAAATCCTGTTGTATCAGCGTTGCACCGGCAACCGGCTCAGTTTCCAGAATATCCAGCCCGACCACCTGTCCGGCACCTTTGTTGCGCATGACCGCAACCTGTGTCCAACCACCGGGAGCACAGCCCAAATCAACGATTCGTTTGCCTTTGCCCAAAAACTTGTATTTCTCATCCAGCTGAATAAGCTTAAACGCAGCCCGTGAACGATAGCCCAAACGTTTGGACTCCGCGACATACGGATCATTCAATTGTCTTTCCAGCCACTGATTGGAAGATTTTTTGCGATACTTGGCTGTTTTAACATGAACAGTCACGGCTCTTCGGCCGGACACGGCTTTGGCAGATTTGGTCAGTTTTGTCATTATTTATCAACTCTTTAATGATTCCGTCTTTGGCGCTTTTCAAAGACGCCGTAATTTCTTTTGCCCCAAGGCGATCATAGATTGTCTTAAAGATAACACACGCCGGCGCAAAAATAAAGGAGCGTTTTTCGCCAATGTACTTATTACCGGCCATTTCTTCCCGCGTCAAGCTCAAAACTTTGCTGATGGCTTTGTCTGCCTCGCCGGACGTAAAGACCACGCCGTCCGCCGCCTCACGGTCATATTTGCCGAAATTCCGAATCATCGAAGCCAGACGCAGAGGCGTACTCGAAGTTGCCACAAAGCAGACATCGCCTTTATAATTATCCAGCTTGGAGGCGCTGATAAAATCATCGGCATATTTCACAATTTCTTCATGCAGCTTCTGAGCATTGGCCGGAACATAAGACGAGAGGTTAAACTTCTCACCGGAATTCCTGGCACCCCACGGAATGGACACCGTATGCAGAATATGCGGGGTATCGCTGTTTGTCGCCAGCGTAATTTCGGTCGAACCGCCGCCCAAATCATAAACAACCATATATTTGGCCGGATTGTCTTTTACATTGTCCCTTGCCCCGATCAAGTTTAACCGCGCCTCTTCCGCACCGTCAATAACCTCAAGGCTGATACGTGTTTCATCAAACACCTGTTTTACAAAATCCTTGCCGTTTTCCGCATCGCGGCAGGCTGCCGTGGCAATTGCGCGATAGGCCTTCACGTCATGCTTGTCCATCTCTTGCTTAAAAGCAAAAAAACAGGCCAAAGCCCGTTCGGCCGCTTCCGGCGTAATCCGGTTTTGCGCTGACATTCCTTCTCCGAGTTTGGTGGCAACGGCATCGTTATAAAGATACCGGCCTTTATCATCGGCAATCAACAGCCGGCAGGAGTTTGTTCCCAAATCAATTGCGGCAAAACACTTATTTTTCATTTCTGTTTTTCCCCCTTTTGTAAGGATGGCGAAAACGGCGCTTTCTTCCGCCTCTGAAATTTTTGGCATTATGCATCAGGTCTAACAAAATGCCTTCCCTGATTCCGCGGTCGGCAACCGTCACCTCGGCAATCGGCCAGAAAGAGCAAATAGCCTCAATAATCGCACAGCCGGCAATAGTTAAATCAGCCTTTTGCACGCCGATACACGGATGTTTGCGGCGCCCGTCATCCCCCATGTTTTTAATTTTGCTGATCACCCGGTCAATATCGGACTTCAAAATAGAAATCCCGTCCACGGCCGAACGGTTGTAGCGTGACAAATTCAAATGCACGGCTCCGATAACCGTCACCGTTCCCGAGGTTCCGATCACCTGAATCTCCTGATTGCGGACAGCCTCCGAAATATTGTACTTATCGTCAAATTCTTTTAAGATTTTATGCGTCCGCTCGATGATGGTATCATAAGCCAGCTTGGTCATATCCTGAGCCGGAAAAGCCTCCGATACGGTGACCACGCCATAAGGCAGGGAAACAAATCCCTCAATAAAAGTATTGCCGCTGTTGGTAACTCTGGCCAGCGAAATTTCGGTTGAACCGCCGCCTATGTCAAAAACCAAAGCCCGCTTGATATGCCTGTTCAAAAGCGGAATACAGCCGACAACGGCAAGACGGGACTCTTCCTTGGAAGAAATGATCTCAATATTCAAACCGGTCTCACGCTTGACGGCTTCAAGAAATTCGCCGCAATTTTTAGCCCGCCGGCAAGCCGCCGTCGCCACATAGCGCGAAGCCACAATCGGTGCATATTCTTCCAGCACGCCGGCGCAAACCTTTAAAGCGCCGATTGTCCGCTTGATTGCCGGACGTGAAAGTTCATTATCGTTAATAATGCCTTCGCCCAGACGGGTAATTTTAGAAAAAGTTTCTACGATTCGGAAAGATGTCGGAGTCGGAGAGGCAATGACCAAACGGCACGAATTCGTCCCCAAATCAATTGCGGCATAATTAGCGCCGCCCTGACTGTTTTTTTTCTCTGGTTCTGTATTTCGACTATTTTGTTTTTGCCATTTCTGCATTCTTTTTTTTCAATTCAAACAAGAAACCTACTCCCCGTAGATTTCAATACGGACCTGTTTGCGCAATTCATCAATGCTGACCAAGCCTTTGTTTTCGTCTTCAAAATGCCAATAAACCCATCCGTTGCAGGCCGGAGCATTCTGAGCGGCAGCTCCCACCTGATGAATTGACCCCTCACCGGCTGACGACGTAAGCGTTCCGTCAGAACGAATAAAGGCACAATGCTTGCGGTTGGCATCATAGAGTTTGTCCCCCGGATGCAGCAACCCGCGCTCAATAACAGCTCCAAACGGAACTCTGGGCTGACGCTTTTTGGCACTAAACTCCAGACAAGCCCCCTGAGAAACCGGTTCGACCGCCTCAATACGCTGTCTGGCGCCTTCAACATAATTCTCATCTTTCTCAATGCCGATAAAATTACGGCCCAGCATTTTTGCCACGGCACCGGTCGTACCGGTACCGAAAAACGGATCTAAAATAACATCGCCGACCTTGCTTGAAGACATAATCACGCGATACAACAGGGCTTCGGGTTTCTGCGTCGGATGCAGCTTGTTGCCCTCGCCGTCTTTCAGGCGTTCTTTGCCGGTGCAAAGCGCAATCTGCCAGTCGCTGCGCATCTGCGTGTCTTCATTCAGCGCTTTCATTGCTTCATAGTTAAAAGTATACTTGGAATTCGGATTTTTACAAGCCCAAATCAGCGTCTCATGCGCATTGGTAAAACGCGTTCCCTTAAAGTTTGGCATCGGATTGGTCTTGTTCCAGATAATGTCATTCAAAATCCAAAAGCCCAAATCCTGCAAAATATAACCGACGCGAAAGATGTTATGATAAGAACCGATAACCCATATGGCGCCGTCTTCTTTCAAAATCCGGCGGGCGGCAGTCATCCATTCGCGGGTATATTTGTCATAAGCCTCCAGACTCTCAAAACTATCCCATTCTTCATACACGCCGCTGACATTAGAATTGTCCGGACGCGTCAAAGCATCTCCGAGCTGGAGATTGTAAGGAGGATCGGCGAAAATCAGATCTACGGAATTTTCTTCCATTGCATTCATTACCTTCACACAATCGTCGTTAATAATTGTGTTCAGAATAGTTTTTGTTTGCATACTGCTCATTTCCACCAACCAAAATAAGGATTTACAAATAACATAAGTTGACCTCAGTATGAGAGATATTTCTTATAAATTTATTAACAAAAATAAGTTTTTTTTACCAGCATTTTTTACGTTATTCAGAAATTACTTAAATACAGAACGTTATCAGGCGCAAAAAAGCCGCAGTATGTGCATTACCGCGGCTTTTTAACAAATTTCAGTTCAAATTAATCTTGTTTATGCCGTCAACCAGAGTCGCAATCAGATCCGGATCAATCCCCAAACTGCGCAGATAGTCGTCTATGGCACCTTCGGCTGCAACAAACTCGTTCAGCGTCAGATTCAAAGCCAGAGAGGCAAACATTTTTTTCGGACGGATGTCATCGACCTCCGGATTCATCAGTTTTTTTGAAATACGCTTGATAAATTCCGTGGTTTTGCCATCCTTCCACACACGTTCCTGATGAACAAACATTTGACAAGTTCCGGCATACAGACAGGAAATTGCTTCACTTATCGCCTCGGGATTACAGGCAAGATAATCACTCACCTCAAGAAGCTCATACATATTTTTCTTTGAAAAATCCTCAAGAACCATATCCAGATTAACCCAATCTTCTTCATCAAACCAATATGCAATTTCCCGATAAGCCTTTTTACCGAACAGCATCTCGCAACGTGTTGCGTTAAGCCTCAAAAGCTCGCGGCTTTTTGTATCTGCCGCTAATTTGATTCCCGTCAAAACAGATGATTTAATAAACACTTCTTCCAAAGTCTTTTTGATATCTTCCATAATAATTGATTATTTAATTGAAAACTTAATATAAAAACACGTTGAGAATAGCACATCTGATTTTTTTGTCAAGAATTTTGCCTTTCTGCAGCAATCTCACGCACCGGACGATAAGAAAACCGGTGTTCCGGCGTTGCCCCGTGCTCTTTCAACCCCTGAATATGCAAGGCCGTCCCGTATCCGGCGTTCTTCTCAAAACCGTAATGCGGATAAACGGCTGCCAGTTCGGACATCAGTTTGTCACGATAAACCTTGGCCGCAACAGAGGCTGCCGCAATAGACATCGACTTGCCGTCACCTTTAACGACAGTCTGCACGCCGCAGGACAAGTTTTTTGGCTTCTGATTGCCGTCAACCAGCGCAAATTCAGGGTTTACTTTAAGGTTTTCAACTGCCCGCCTCATAGCCAGAAAAGTTGCCTGCAAAATATTCAGCTCATCAATTTCTTTAGCGCTCGCCAACCCGATTCCGACACAAAGCCTGCCGTTTTTTTCTTCTTCAAACAAAAGGTTATAAAGTTTTTCTCTTTTTTTAGCTGAAAGTTTTTTAGAATCGTCAAGCCCGTTTAACAGCTCCGGATTCAGATTCCGGTCAAGAATAACCACCGCACCGGCAGCAACCGGACCGGCCCAGGGGCCCCTGCCCGCCTCGTCAATCCCGACGCACAATTTTCCGATACTGTCTTCAAGTTCAAAATCCGGCATATTCCCCCCTTTTTGTTTTTTTTCAAAATGCCATCAAAGCCCCCGTCTGACAAGCAAAAGCTCAAAACAACCCACAGGCTGCCATACCACAAAAAAAGAGGCTGCATCATGCAGCCTCCCTGACTTATCATGTCAAAAAGATTACTGGCGGTTAACCAGAACAATCTCGACACGGCGATTCTGTTCGCGGCCTGCTGCCGTTGCATTAGAAGCAATCGGGTTGGCAGAGCCCAGACCGTCGGTCACGATTCTGTTGCCGTCAACACCTTGCAGACGCAGATAGTTTGAAACCGCGTTGGCACGGCGCAGCGACAAGGCCATGTTCGTAGCATTGCTGCCGGTATTGTCGGTATAACCGTTAATCTGAACCATCGTCTTGTTGTATTCTTTAATCACTTTGGCAATGGAGTTCAAAACCGGTTTGAAGCCGTCCATAATTGTTGCTTCATTGGTATTAAAGGTAATATTCCCCGGCATAATCAGATAAACGCGGCCATCCTGTTCGGCAACCTGAACGCCGGTTCCCAACAGCTCCTGACGCAGCTTGCGGGCCTGAACATCCATATAAGCGCCTGTTCCGGCACCGGCAACGGCACCGACGCCGGCACCAATCAGGGCGCCCTTTTTACCGCCGACCAAAGCACCGATTCCGGCACCTGCAGCCGTACCGATTCCGGTACCCCATGCCGTTTTGGAAACTTTGCTTTCTCCGGTATACGGATCCGTCGCACAAGCTGACAGGAATGAAACCAACATAATAGCAAGCACAAATTTTTTCATATTTATCTCCTTTTATAAAATTTCTGCCTAAACTTTAAGATGATAAAATCAATTATTCAAGAAAAATTTATTTTTTTTGAAGCTTGGAATACAGCTTGTGGCTGCGATAACCGTCATAGGCCAAAACCACGTCACGCAAAGTCCCCTCATAAACATAGCCGGCCCGTTCTGCCACCCGCTGCGACGCAAGATTACGCACATCGGCCTCAATCACCAGCCGGTGAAACCCTCCGGCAAACAAACAGTCTTCCACCAGCTTTACAAGCTCGGACGCATAGCCTTTTCCGGTTTGGCCCTGATCCAGCAGATACCCGAAATTTGCCGACCCGTTTTTAAAATCAACGTCATGAACGCCGCCGGCTCCTACGACTTTTCCGCCCGCTTTCTCCAGCACAACAAAATCAAACGCCGTTTTGTCCTCCCACTGCCGGACAAACATATCCATGGCGTCATCAACATCTTTTTCGGATTTTGTGGCATCCACCCAATACAGAAACTCTCTCAAAAAATCTCGCGAACGGTCAATCAGTTCAAACATTTCCCGGCTGTACTTGCGGTGTCTTCTGACCAGTCTGATTTTTTCTCCGGCCAACTCCTCCGGCATGATAAATTCGTCTTTTTGCATTTTCGGTCTCCCGATAAAAGCATAACAAATAAAAAACCGAAGTAAAGAAAAACCGGAAAAAAATTTTCCGGTTTTTAATTAATTATGATTTGCCGAAGCCATTTTTTTACCGGCCAGCAAAACGCCGATTTTTTGCTTTTTCAAAACATTCCAGCTTTCTTTTTCCCATTCGTCCTCTCTGGCGTTTAAGACCTCCGGATGCATGGTCATTGTAACGGCATGAGAATTTCTTGGCAGACGGCGCATAATCGGAATCAAAATCATCCCGTTCTGCTCGGCCTGCGGCGCACCTTCCACCGGCTCATAACCACAGGCTTTCCAGCGTTCCAGCAGTTCTTTTTTACACTCGCCGTAAACCATGGTAAAACCTTTTCGGCTGACAAAATCAAACCCTTTGTTCATAATCCTGTCTGACAAATCGGTTTTACGAAACTCTTTCAAAACCGCCATCCGCTCAAATTTTACAAATTCGGAAAAATAACGAATACGCATCGTTCCGGCCGGCTTGCCGTCAACCTTGGCCAAAATATGCGTCGCGCAATAATCATTGCCGTCAAACTCTTTTTCTGTGGGGATATGGTGTTCTTGAACAAAAACACTTTGACGAACTTGCTTCATACCGGCAAAATCATCATCACTTCTGACAATCAGTATTTCAACATTACCTTCAATCATAAGTGAGCAAATATATTGACTTCTTCTAAATTAAAAGATACTAATTTTATAAGAGTATCATATATTTTGAGTCACCATAAAACAAGATTTAAAAAAAATGACAATAAAAGCCAACCTCACGCTCATCCGCCGCCTGCTTTATTTTTACGCCGTTATAGAAAACGGTCAGATAAACGCCACGGCCGAAAAAAACGGCATCAAAGCCGCTAACCTGAGCAAAATTCTGAAAGATCTGGAAGAAGACGTCGGCGCTCCGCTGCTGGAACGCAGCAATCAGGGGATCCGCCCGACAGTTCTCGGCCAAAAAATTTATCTTTTGAGCAAAGAGCTTTCCCAGCACGTCATTGCCTTGCTGGACCAAACCGGCGGCCATACTGCCGAAGCCGAGGTTTCTTTTTATTTTCCCGCCAATTTTCAATTAAGCAGCCTTGAAGAATTCCAAGCCCGATACCCCGGCATTATCCTCTCCGAGAAAAAACAACCCGACGCCGACGTTGTCGTCAGCTATGAAGAACCGCCGGCAGATTCTGAACGTATTGTTATCAAAAACAACATCGGCAGCTCAATCCGCCAGACAATCTGGGTCAGTTGCCGTCAGGATTCGGAAGCCGCCGCCGTTTTTGCCGAATTTATAAACGCTGCGCTGCATCTTTGATATATTTGACCAAAGCCTGCACGGCCGGCTGCTTTTTCAAATCGCGCCGTGTCACAATCCAAAACTTGTGCTTAAGATCAAAACCGACCTTTTCCAAAGCAACCAGATCTTTTTCCTTCTTAGCTGTCCCCAATGGATGCAAGCCAATCCCGATACCGTCTTTTGTCAAGCGCAACAACATGGAAGAAGAATTGGTCGAAGCCGCAATATGCTTGGCTTTTTCTAAAAAAAGCCGATATTTTTCCCAAACCTGCCCATAATTATCTCTTGTGCAAATTTTATGATTCTGCTGTATATCTTCCAAACTTTTGGGATAACCATAACGTTCAAGATAGTCTTTTGAAGCGAACAAACCAAACCTCAGACAATATTCCGTGACTGAAAAAATATCATTTTTCTCCGGTTTTTCATACACAATCGCCATATCCACATCGCTTGCCAGCACCGGAACCTCAAGAGAACAGGAAATACTGATATGAACATCCGGATACTTCAAATAAAAATCCGGCAGACAGGAAGACACATAACCGGCACCCAGCCCGTCACTCGTCCAGAGATGAATATCTCCCGTTATGTCATGAGAATTCATTTTAAAGGTATTGACCTTATGCAAAATCCGGTCAACATCGCAGCTTAGTTCATACATGCTCTGGCCGGCATCGTTAGCCTGCACGCCGTTATAAACCCGGTTAAACAAAGATACGCCGCAATAATCCTCAAACTCTTTCATGCACTTTGAGAAATTAGATTGCTTCATGCCGTTAAGCTCTGCCGCCTTGGTAATGGAATTATGTTTAACAGCTTCGCCAAAGCATAACAGATTTTTGAGAATAGAAATTTTTTCTTTGATTATCATAGATTTGCTTATGAACTAAAATTAAAGACATAACATTATATATGAATAATATTTCATATACAAAGCAAAAACACAACAGAAATCTTAGCTTTAGTTCCAAAAAATTATTTTTTTGCACTGAAATGTTTGGACAACAGATTCAATTGATCAATCACATACCCGAGCAAACGGTCATCCATATTGCGGATTTTCTCAATAATAATATTTTCGTCTTCCAACCGGCGGATAGACTTTTGGGCAGAAAAGCTCTCTCCCATCATCTCGTCAATACTCACATGAAAACGCTTGGCTATTTTAAAAACCATCAGCAAATCAGGCACAACCAGCCCCCGTTCCAAATTAGAAATCGTACGCCAGCTGACATCGCAAATTGTCGCAAGTTCCTCTTGTGTCAGTCCGGCATTCTCACGCATGGATCTGACTTTAATACCCAGAGATTTTTTTATATCATCTTTCATACCGATTTTATACTCTGAAACAGATTGCATATCCACAAAACAGATTTCATAAAGATAGGATAACAAACAATCTTTTACATCTAACCATTATTTAAGGAAAAAAATATGAGTAAAAATACGGACTTCAATACCTACCTAAACAAAAGTATAGGGTGTTTTCAAAAAAGCCTTTTACAAAAGAAATTTCTACGCAAAGCCTTAACACCGGAAATTTATGAGCTTCTGGAATCTTACTTCATGCTCTCCCCCGTGCAGCGCAGTTATATTCGCAAGAGTATCAGCAACCTGAAAAAACACGACTTATAAACCTCACAGCCCCTCTCCTGCCGGAGAGGGGCTTTTCTCCGGATTGACAATAATACCGTTTTTTCATATACTGTACCAACCTGCGTTATTTAATCTCTGAAGCAACCGTCATGAAAAAACTTTCGCTTATTTTGTGCATCCTGTTCCTTTTTTCTTGTAGCAGGGAAAATATAACGGAAGTTGACCTCTCGCCATATTTCAAAGGGATTAACGGCACTGCGGTTTTTTATCAGCCGGCATCGGGACAATACAAGATTCACAACCTCGGCCAAAGCAGCCGAAGAGCTTCTCCCTGCTCCACGTTCAAAATCATTTCTTCCTATCTGGCACTGTCCGAAAATCTGATAACCGAAGAAAACTCAAATATCAAATGGAACAAAACCCGCTATCACATGTCGGATTGGAACAAAGATATGACACTAAAAGAAGCCTTCAAAGTCTCCTGCGTCTGGTACTTCCGCCGCCTTATTGACCGACTTCCGCAAGCAAAAGTCCAAACCGCACTCAACAAACTTGAATACGGCAACAAAGATATTTCTGATTGGAAAGGTGACCTGAACACCAACGCCAACCGTCCTGAACTCAAAGGATTTTGGATAGAATCTTCCTTGCAGATTTCTCCCATGGAACAAGTCCGGGCGCTGGAAAAAATCTTTTCTTCGCCTTCTTCGGTCACAACAACATTAAAAGACCTGATGCAAACAACCGAAACTCCGATCAAAATTTATGGCAAAACCGGCCTCGGCATCAAAAACAATATGGTGCATACAGCGTGGTTTGTCGGTTTTTACGAGCAGGATAATCACCCCGTTTATTTCGCCATACGCCTGTATGACGCACAAAACCCGCTGCCAGATTATCGTCATCTAGCCAGCCAATACGCCAAACAGATCGCTATCGACATTATCTCAAACGCCGGCCTGTTTTAACGGCATTTTATCTTTGCTGCTCTTGTTGGTTAATTTCCCTGATTTTAGCCACGGCATAAGTACACACCTCTTTTCTGAAGGCTTTGCCGTTTTCTGACATTTTCATAAATACCCTTTTTTCTTTGGCGTTCATCTGCGGATCATCACTCAAAATCAATTCCTCAAGCGGCGGCAGCGGTACAAAATTTTCTCCTTGTTGCAATGAATTTTTAATACCGTTTTGCAAAACCGTCCGGCTGAAATGCGCCATCATCCTGCCGGCATTCGTCTGTTTTCCGACACCTTTATAATGCACATCATTATGCTCTTCCTGATTAACCAAAAACGGCCCTGCATCATTGTCCCATTCATATTTTTGCTTAATCAAAAACAAGTTTCCCTGCTTGCCGGCAAAATAACAAGGCTCAAAATCAAACCAGCGGTTAGCGGCAATTCCGGCTTCGTCTTTGGTATCTTCAGCATTAAAACGCCTCATTTCTTCCTGCTGTCGTTTCCGAACGTAATAATTAAACCAGTTTTGCCCCTGCGGGGCCTCCCAATCATAAGCAGACTTAAAACTCACAAACTGCGACTTTGAAACTCCGAGTGGACACCCCGGAGCGTGCGCCACAACCAGCATTTGCGACTGAATCTGCTTGCGCTCTTCAGAACTGTAACCAAGCTTCTTCATGGCCTCTTGCATTTTCTTTTCTAACTTGAGCGCCACATACCCGCCATGACAATGCGCCACAATTGTCATTTTACGAATCCGCTTACAAGCTTCTTCGGCAGACAGGCGTTGCTTTCCACCGGCCTGCGATATCCGCGGCGCCAGCAGCTTGTCAAACAGTTTATTAATATATTGGGGAGCATATTCCTCTTCCGTTGCTTTGTCAGTCGTTTTGGCAAGCGACTTCTCCCCCAACAGTACCTCTGACCGATGCCGGATAAACTCCAATCGGCGGGCAATGGATTTTTTGTTGTCTTCAAAATCATAACAAATGCTGTAAACCGGAACTTTAGAATCAATCTCCCCGAGTATCTCGTTCTCGATAATCTTGGCATAACCATTGGCCGCCTTGTCATCCGTTACCCCGTCACCGCCCAAATAAACAACACAGACCTCCTGCGCGGGAACGTCTTCCACATGAACAAAACCATGCGGATTATCTTCCGTTTTCTCTGTCCTTAACCCAATTTCTGCCGATGATACCATAATAAACCTCACAACCTGATCACTTTAAAAGTTTACCATACTTTTCGCATATCGTAAAGCCCAAACTTTTGCACAGAAATCCGTCCGGATTCAGGCTGCATATAACTTTGCTACTTGTCAAAATAAATTTTCCGTCTTTAAACAAAACGGGCTCTGCAAACGAAGATAACTGCCGTTCGTCTGTCTCAATCAGTCCAGCGTAACAGTCTTCATTGAACGGCGCCAGTTTGCAAATGCGTCAATCTTGCTTCTGTCTGACTGCATCATCTGCCGCTCAAGGCGATATCCGGTAATAACCGCCCGTGCAAATTCACATTTCTGACGCAGGTTATCCGCCGCTAAATTTTGAATGGCCGGCAAAGGAACAAAATCAGAAACTTTTTGCCGGCATGAATTTATAACCGCATTCTTCAAAATGTTATTGGCAAACTTCTGTAATTGCAAGGCACCGTTGCTCATGTTTTCAACCGGTTCAAACCCCATAAATTCATGCTCGCCGATTTCTTTGCGTTCATTGCCGCCTTTCCGTGTATCAAAAATTTCCTCAAGACATACATTTTTCATCTCACGGGCAGGATTCCCCTCCACGCCGGCTTTATCTATCTGAGAACACGCCAGCGTCCGCCCCCAGTTTTTGGTTTGATAACAAACGCCAAAATCTTTTCGCTCCATCAACAACCATTCTTTAAGACAGTGGTTATACTGGTTATGCCAGTCCTGTGCTGATTCTATGGCAATAAAACGCAGTTCGGATTTATGCTTCGGACAATCAGGGTTATAGTTTAAAACCAAGAGCTGCGACTTCAGTTCTTTCAGCTCTTCTGCCGAATAACCGAGTTCTTTTGCTTTTCGGGACATCATTTTTTCCAGCGACATGGCAACATAACCGCCATGACAATGCGTAACAAGATTCAAACGGCGAATATTATACAAAGCCTGCCGCATATCCAAACGTTCCTGCCCGCCGTTTTGAGAAATACGAGGTAGCACGGCAACGTTAAAAATATCTTTGATATAAGCCGGATTAAAAGTTTCTTCGCGGCAATCCTCGGGAACATCATTTTGCACCCCGGAAAAATACTCGGGCCAATAAGCCTCATAATACATTCCCTCTCTGGCCTTCTTATCCCAATGATATCTGCCGAAGTCGCATACGGCCACACACACGCGCACATTTTCAGCAGCCGGTTCAGGAATACTTTTGATAAAACGATCCGCTTTTTTCAACATGCTGTTATAACCGCGTAAAAATACGCCTTCTCCGCCCGTTCCGGCCAAAACCAAAACACAGACTTCTTCCGGAGATACAGCCTTCGCCGCCGTAATATGATACGGCGCTTCTTCGGAGACAGCACAACGCTCTGCCAAAAAAGCAAAACTCCTGCCCTGACGTTTTTCCCTGCATTCCGCAATATAATCTTCAATATTCATATGTGCTCCATAAACAAAATTTTGCCAAATAATACAAAAACAAGATTTGTTTGTCAATGTTTTTAATTAAAACAGCTCTCCCTTTGACCGGCCTACTTGCTTTTTAATAACCGTTGAGTTACAATCAAAAACAAAAAAACGGACAATAACAATGCAAGACATCATAAACGGACGCTGCGGCTGGTGCGGAACAGACGACATATATGTAAAATACCACGATACGGAGTGGGGAAAACCGGTAACCGACGACAAGACATTATTCGAATTTCTAGTTTTGGAAAGCGCGCAAGCCGGATTAAACTGGCTGACCATCCTCAAAAAGCGCGAAGGATACCGTCAGGCTTTTCATAACTTTAATGTGGAACAGGTCGCCGGCATGACCGAAGCAGATACTGAGAAATTAATGCTGTTTGACGGCATTGTCAAAAACCGCCTCAAAATAAACGCAACAATCTCCAATGCCCGCCTTTTTCTGAATATTCAAAAAGAATTCGGCAGCTTTTACAATTATATCCTGTCATTTTTTCCGGATAAAAAAATCATCACGCACACATTCCGGACATTAAGCGAGATTCCGGTCTCATCAACGGAATCTGACGCCATCAGCAAAAACATGAAAAAACGGGGCTTCAAATTTTTCGGCACAACAATCTGCTACGCTTATTTACAAGCCACAGGCTTTGTCAATGATCACCTGACAAGCTGCATCTGCCATCACTCCCAAAATTAAAACATACTTTAAACAATAAAATCCCCCGCTTCACAGAAGGGGATTTTGTAACAAACCTCAACAGACAATGCCTGAATGAAAACGTTTTACCATTGATTAAAATGCAACCGGTCTTCTACATTAATTTCTTTTTGCACCGGCACCTTGGCATTTTTGCTCGGATACCCCAGTGCGATATAACAAGGCATGGCATAATTATCCGGATGATTTACAACTTTCTTTATGTGTTCCAGCTCTTCAGTCATCGGGATTCTTGTCACCCCGAATATTCCTTCGGCCGCCGCAGCCAAAAGCATATTCTCAATACACAGCCAAATTGAAGCAAATTCATTTAAAGAACTCAAACAAGTCGGTTGCAGCAACGGCTCTCTTAATTTGAAAAACGGCAAAATCAGACAACCGGAATTATAGAGCATGGAAAACTGCTTAGGCATGGCAATATGATACATTCCCCGCTGGTCAGAATCCGTCATTCCAAAGCTGTCCATCATCTTCTCACATTCGTCATAGCTTGTCATATCCGTCAGGTTAAGTACCTTTGAACGTTCTTTCTTATCATTGACAATAACAAATTCCCATTCCCTGAGATGATTATTCGTCGGTGCCTTCAAACCGGCGGCAATAATTTTTTTAATAATTTCCATATCAACCGGCTTGTCTTCAAAATCACGAATAGTTCTGCGTTTTTCAATTGCTTCATACAGTTCCATTTATCTTCTCCTCAAAAACAAATAACGCTCCTTTGTTCAAGGGTTATTTTTCTCTATCTCATCAAATTTCTGTTTCATTAACCCGGAAAATAAAGTTGTAAGCCGCACAAGCTCTGCAACATCTTCCTTTTCGGCCAATTCGGCCATTGCATCAATCTCAGCTTCAGCCGCCGGCGGAATAATCTTTTTAACATAATCATATCCCTTTGCGGTAAAACGGATGATTTTGTTGCGACGGTCTTTTACATCTGCCGTAAGAGTAACATAATCCAGTTTCAAAAATTTTTTAACAATTGCGCTGATCGTCTGCTTCGTCGCAGACATCCGCTCGCAAATATAAGACTGAGAACACCCTTCCGGCGCAAACCAGACCAAATCTAAAACAAACAACTCGTTCGTTGTCAAATTATGCCTTCTGGCACATTGCGTATAAGCGGCATATTGCACATCTCTCAATCTGCAATATTGGTTAACAAAGGCTCTGACTTCTTCCCGATTCATACAATCATCCAAAATACAATGGTCAAATATCGGACTAATTTGTACATTAAGATTCCCGACTTGTCAATACCGATTACAAAAAATAAATCCTCATCCGGAACCGGTCTCCCCCCAAAGACACAGGTATCGTCTTATGATAAACTGCCGCAAACGCGCCACAAGCCTGATTTACATAAAATTAAAGAACATTAGATTATAATTATTCATGGCACTAATTTTTTAGAGAAAAGATTTGAATAATATAGGCTCGGTTAATGATGAAAAACAGTAAAAATAAAATATTTCTCTCAGTAAAACCAGCGGTACCCACATCCCGCCTATTGCCGGTAGCCAAACCAACGCCTCGTTGGTTCGAGCGGTCTTAACTTACCATAACAAAAAAACTCCCACAAGGGGAGTTTCTTTATTATGGTGGGCCCAGATGGACTCGAACCAACGACCAGACCGTTATGAGCGGCCTGCTCTAACCAACTGAGCTATGGGCCCGTTTCAGGCTTCATCAGCAAAAAAATACATAAGGCATTTTTTGCCTCAAGTCAAGCCGATTTTTCCAATCGTTCACATTCCCGATAATTACCCCATCTCTACACCTCACATTCCCTTTTTTCTCTTCCATGACACACAAAAAACACCCCCGAAAAAATTTTTTTCAGGGGGTGTTACACAATTCTCAATTTTATTGGTCAAGAAAACTGCGAAGCTTCCGCGACCGGCTCGGATGCTTCAGCTTACGCAAAGCCTTGGCCTCAATCTGACGAATACGCTCACGCGTAACGTTAAATTGCTGCCCAACCTCTTCCAGCGTATGGTCGGTATTCATACCGATACCAAAACGCATCCGCAGCACACGTTCCTCACGCGGCGTCAGAGAAGACAAAATGCGGGTGCAGGTTTCCTTCAGATTGGAATGGATAGCCATATCCAACGGCTGCAAAGCGCTGTCATCAGCAATAAAATCACCCAGAGAAGAATCTTCTTCATCACCGACCGGCGCTTCCAGACTAACCGGTTCTTTGGCAATTTTCATAACCTTGCGAACCTTTTCCAACGGCATTGACAAACGCTGCGCCAATTCTTCCGGCACCGGCTCGCGTCCCATTTCGGCCAGCATCTGGCGGGAAGTCCGAGTCAGTTTGTTGATTGTCTCAATCATATGAACCGGAATACGAATTGTCCGCGCCTGATCGGCAATCGAGCGGGTAATTGCCTGTCTGATCCACCAGGTCGCATAAGTCGAGAACTTATAACCGCGGCGATATTCAAACTTGTCAACCGCTTTCATCAGGCCGATGTTGCCTTCCTGAATCAAATCCAGAAACTGCAAACCGCGGTTTGTATATTTTTTGGCAATAGAAATAACCAGACGAAGGTTGGCCTCAATCATTTCTTTCTTAGCTTTCTCAGCCTCGCGCTCGCCGCGTTTAATCGTATCAACCATACGGCGGTATTCGCTGATCGGCAAACCGCATTCCGTCGCCATTTGTGCAACGGACTCACGCAGTTCGGCAATTTCCAGCCCATATCTTTCTACAAAATTTTTCCAGTGCTTGTCACTCTTCTTGGCAACATTCTCAATCCATTTCGGATCAAGTTCGGATTTCTGGTAAACTTCCAAAAAGTCTTCACGTTTAATCTTGCAGGACATGGCATAACGCAGAAGCTTTCCTTCCAACCCCATCAAACGCTTGTTCAGACCGTTCAGCTGCTCGACCAGCTGCTCAATTCTGACGGCATTCAGATGAATGGAGCTCATCAGCTCAACCAGTTCCTTTTTGACCTGCAGATATTTTTTCTCAACCGAAGCGCTGACAGACTTGCCGGCAATAATTGCAGCCACGCGCTGCTTTTGGATTTTATCCAGATCATCATAATAACCGGAAATCTTGGTCAGAATTTCCAATACCGGCTCGCGCAGGGCTTCTTCCATAGAAGAAACGGAAGCTGCGGCCCGACCGCCGGTTTCATCGTCATCGTCTTCCGCACCTTCATGCGCTTCGTCATCGCCGCTTTCCAGATCGTCATCGGCATCTTCGTCTTCTTCATCTTCCACGGCGCTGTCGAGTTCAATGTCATCGGCGAGCTCATCGTCAATATCATCCAGATTGTCTTTGGTTTCCAGCTCTTCAGCCACTTTTTCCAAATCATCGACGGTTTCTTCGTCTTCTTCAAAAGCCATGGCCTCGGCATCATCGCCATACATCATTTCCAAATCAATAATGTCGCGAAGCTGCATCGTACCTTCCAACAGTTCGTCACGCCAGCCCGCAATGGCTTTAATTGTCATCGGGCTTTCGCACAAACCGTCAATCATTACAGTCTTGCCGGCTTCAATACGTTTGGCAATGGCAATTTCGCCTTCGCGCGAAAGCAGTTCCACCGTTCCCATTTCTTTAAGATACATTCTGACCGGATCATCGCTGCGGCCAAGCTCTTTCTCGTCAAAATTGCCGCTTTCGTCTTCATCGCCAAAATCGTCAACATCGTCTTCCACGGCATCCTGCTCAAAGCTGTCAACTTCCGACTCGGCAATCAGGCTGATTCCCATATCAGAAATGCCGGACATGATATCTTCAATATTTTCAGAAGATTCGCGTTCGGGAGGCAAAGCTTTGTTGAGTTCTTCAATTGTAATGTAACCACGGACTTTTCCCTTGTCAATCAAGCGCTTAACAGCACTTCCGAGGGTATCGATTAAGGGCGTGTCTGCCGCCCCGCCGTCATAGAGGTCTGGAGTATCTATATCTGACATCAGTATTCCTTAAAAAAATCGATTCTTTTGCTAGCTTGCAGGAACTTTTAATAATTTATCGGCCAAATGTCAAGCCCCACAATCAAACGAATAACAGCATATGGGGCGCAAAGCCGCGGTTTTCAAGGAAAAAGAACAAAATAAATATTTTTTAGTCCGGATTTGTTTCTTGCAGAATCGCCTCTTTTTCCTTTTTGAGCGATTCGTAACGCTTAAAGACTTCATCAGGAAAAGACGGTGCATTTTCAATCTCTTTTAAGCATTCTTTCATCTCATTGTCCAGCATTTTGAGCTGAACCTCGGCAATCTTGGTGTTAATCTCCTCCCGAAGCTTCAAAACCGGCGGTTTTTGCATCCGCAGCATTTTGAACTCCCACAAGCTTCCGACTTCGCTGCCCTGCCCGCTGTTTTTCAGACATTCCAGAACCTTGTCGCAATCCACCTCCGGCTCGTCCATACTGACTTGTACCAGCGCGTCAAACAATGCCCGCAGTTTGGTGTCTTTAATTTCAAAATCAGCCATTTTCTCTTCATATTCGGCAATCAGCTCCGGACAATAAATCATCGCTGCAATCACAAACTTGACAATCTGCTCGTCCAAAACCCGCTTGGGACGCGCCACCACAACCGGCTGAGCCATAAAAGTCCGACCGCCGGACGCTTTTTTATAAGCCGGATAATCACCGCGCCGATAAGCCTCGCTGCGTTGATACTTGTGCCTTGCCCCCTGCCCGACCTCATAATACAGCCGGTCTTTCATCTCCTGAATATAATAAGTCCGAACCGTCGTATCGGCAATCTTTGCGACTTCTTCTTTCAAATCGCTTTCCAGCAGGGCTTTCTGTTCCGGCGTATCCAGCGGCCGGTTTTCAAAGTTTTTGCGCCATAACAAATCTTTCAGCGGCACGGTCGTATCAATTTGTTTCTGAAAAGCCTCCGCCCCGTGCGCTTTCAAAAATTCGTCCGGATCCATCTTTTCCGGCAGAAAAACATATTTAAGCGAATAACCGGGTTTTAAAATCGGCAGAGCCCTGTCAACTGAACGAATAGCCGCTTTAACACCGGCACCGTCACCGTCAAAACACAACGTCGGCTCATTACAGATTTTCCAGGCTTCGGCAATCTGATCTTCGGTCAAAGCTGTGCCTAACGGTGCCACGGCATAATGAAAACCATACTTGTCCATACCGATAACATCCATATAGCCTTCGCACACAATAATCCGCTTGGCCTCAAAAGCCTTGTCGCGGGCATTGTTGAGGTTATACAGGACACGGCGCTTGTTAAAAATCGGCGTCTCGGGCGAGTTCAGATATTTGGGCTGTCCGTCGCCCATAATCCGTCCGCCGAAAGCAATCGGCCGGCCGCGCTTGTCAAAAATCGGAATAATCACCCGGTCGCGAAAGAAGTCAAACGTCCGCTTGCTGGTATTGTTCTCTGCCAAAGAAACCAGACCGAGATCAGACATATCACGTTCAGAAACCCCTTTTGATTTCAGCAAAGCCAGCAAACCGTTATTCGCCGGTGCATAGCCCAGACGAAACTTGGCAATAATCGCATCATCAAAACCACGGCGGGAAAGATATTCCATGGCCTTCTGGCCTTCCGGCAGCCGCAGGCATTTTTCAAAAAACTTAACCGCCAGCTCCATAATGTCATAAAGCGAATTTTTCTTTTCCAGCTCGGCTTTGTTCTCATGCGAAATCCGCGGCACTTCCAGTCCGGCTTTATGCGCCAGCTTTTCCACGGCATCCATAAACGGCAGGCCGTTGGCTTCCATCTCAAATTTGATGATGTCGCCATGCGCACCGCAGCCGAAACAATGGTAAAACCCTTTGGCTTCATTGACGGTAAAAGACGGCGTTTTTTCATTATGAAACGGACAACAGGCCTGATATTCCCGCCCTTTGCGGACAAGTTTGACCTTATCTCCGACCACATCGACAATCGAGACTTTTGCCCGCAATTCATCTAAAAATTTTTGTAAATCCGCCATTTTCCATCAAGTCTGTTATTTGTAAGAAAACACCTTAAACCACTCTGGTAAAATGCAGAGAACGAGATGAATAATGTGGTTTTAACGATAAAAAAAATTTTAGTGTACACAAAAGTACATGAATTTTTCTTATTCGGAAAAAATCGATTAGGCACTCGTTATATGCATTTTATCCGAAAAATCTGTATTAGATTTCCATAGAACGAAATTTACCCCAGGAGAGATTTAATCGCCCCGGAAGCCTTTCCAAAATCCATCTGTCCGGCATATTGTTCACGCAGCTTGCCCATAACGGCCCCCATATCCTTCATGGAAGTCGCATTAACCGCCGCAATCACTTCTTTTATTGCCGCCGTCATCTCAGCCTCGTTCATCTGTTTCGGCAAAAACTTCTCAATAACCTTAATCTCTGCCAATTCTTTGTCTGCCAGATCCTGACGCTTGCCTTCAACATAAATTTTAACAGAGTCGTTTCTTTGCTTAATCATTGACTGCATCATAGACAACAACTCGGCATCGCTGGCCTTTTCAGCACCTTTGCCGCGGGCTTCCACATCTTTTTCTTTTTGTCCGGCAATAATCAGGCGCACGGCCGAAACCGTTATTGTATCATGGCTTTTCATTGCTTCTTTTAACGCATTTTGCAAATCTTCTCTCAGCATTTTCTTCTCCTCAAAAAAATTCAATCACACAATTGTTTTTGAGGATAATCGCATTAGAACAAAAAATCAATTCAAAAATAGCATTGTAATTGCGGTCAAATCAGGTTATATTTTGTGCAAACAAAAAAGGAGACCTCTGATGAAAGCTTTTGCCCCGATAAGTTTGATTTCGCTGTGCTGCGCATTTCCGGCTTTTTCTCAGGAAACTGACATAAATAACGCCGAAATGCAAAAAGCCCTGCAAAAAACCGAACAAACCATGCAGCAATCGGCACAAAACCTGAATCAGACCATCGGCAAAGTCATGCCGGAAATCGCCGAAAGCATGAACAAATCGCTGACCGAAATTCTCGGTACTTTTCCGCAGTTGTTTTCAGCCATGGAAGAAAACCGCGTTTTTTCCAAAACCTCGGAACAAATGTTAAAAGAGCTGAAATCGTCTCTTGATGAAATGCAGATTTCCGCAGAGAATTATAAAATTGAAAACTTCAATAACAATCTGGCAGTCAGCGGTTCTCAAAATCAAAATAACATCGGGCTGGATTTTCTGATTACGCAAGACCCGATAACCATCGCCCTCACCCGGGAATATCTGGATAATAAAAAATCCCCAAACCCGAATGCGCTTTCCGTCACGGCTTTAAACGGTAGACAGCTGGAACTTACCGCTTTTGCAATAGAACAAATTAATGGCAATCCGTTTTTATGCTACGACGAAAAAGATTATACCTTCATCATCGGCAACCTCGGCTATGATGCGAACATCAAAATTGAAACCCGCGGCAAAGACCACAAACAACAAGCCCGCGACTTCATCAAATCCGTCAACCCCCGGCAGTTAAAATAAAAACCTTATCCCCGCCCTGCTGAACAGCTCTTTGCTGAAGATTAAAGTTATTTTGCTGAGCGGCCTGTTGTTGAAGCGGATGATGTTGTTCCGCTTGCAGACGCCCTTGTTTTTGCAGAATAATGTCTCTCATTTTCTTTTTGTCTTCTTCAGTTTTCTCAACCGTTGCCGTTCTTTCTTCTCCGGTATTCGCCACAGACTCTGCAACAGGCTGTTTATTCTCATCAATCGCTGTCTTAATATCTTTTGCCGCAAGACCAACATCTATTGCTGCACTGATACCGGTACCAAGCCCCGGAAGACATCCCGCAACTCCAGAGGCAACTTCACCGCACGCACCTTTCCAATCACCTTCCTTGATTCTGTCCCAGGCAAAATAACACCCTGCCACCGCACTCACAAGCGGAATCTTCTTGATTACCGATTTGCCGACCGCGCTTCCCGCTGCCTTTGCCACCGTTTTGGTAACGGCCTTTCCTACCGCTGTATTTGCAGCTTTCTCAACCGCTTTGGCCGTTGTTTTTTCGACAGCTTTCACAACCTTGGTATCCGCAACTTTTTCTGTTACTTTTTCATAAGCCCGTCCCACCGCATTATTGTTCAAAAGCTCGCCACCTTTGTCAATTGTCTTATCAATCGCCTGATTAACGGCATTGTCGGCTTTTGCCAGCGCCGATACGATTCCGTCCGAAGATTTAACCGCCTCTGTTCCTGCGTGAGCAACCGTCTTTTCAACTGCTTTCTCACCTGCCTTGGCGATAGACGGGGATCTGAACATCATCTTCTCTTTTCCGACAGCATCATAATCGGCAATCATATTATTGCGCCGTTCAATCATATAACCTTTCAAATTATCGTCAACCGGATTGTGCAACTCACAAAAATCCCGCCACCGCTTGTCTTTGACAACTCCGTTCTCATCAAGTTCCAAAGGTAAGATTCTTTTTTCTAAATATCCTTCTTTACCAATCCCTTGAGTAACGACATACATTTTCTTCAATTTGTTCTGATGAGGTAAAATAGCTGTTTCATCGTGACTGCAATCTAGATACTTAGCATCAAATTTCCCTCCGCTCCAACTATGTAAATCTCCGCACCTGTCTATTCCTGTAAATTCCTGCCTATCTTCTCTGCTTTCATATTCACATAAGAAACCATATTGAATACTACCCGCTTTAATTGGACGTGCATTATGAGATGATTTACCTATAGCATAACCTATTGCGGCATCAGGACCTTGCTCTCGCCCATTATTTACAAATTTCGCAGGTCGTCCCGCACCTGCTCCGTACACAAAACACATATTTTCTTCAGCACACAATACAGCATAAGGATTACTGGAACTTCCTCCGTGATAAACAGATTTCAAAATTCCTGTTTGCTCCAAATGTCTCAGATTTTCATCCAATATCTCTGGCGAAATACCATCCGTAAAGGCCTCTTTAACCATCTGTTGCAAATACGAATCTAATAAATAAGGCGAGAGTTCTTTGTTGTATTTCTGTAATATACTGCGACCGATATTATCATAATCCTCAGAAGATATTTTTCCGGAGGACTTGGTTTCACTTATGCTTTTATTGATATCGCCACCGATCTGAGCAAATAGAGGTTGGTTCTTCTGTTTTAAGACTGAAGCAAAATTACATAAGTTTGAGTATGCGTCCCCATTAGTCATCTGTTTGTAATAATCAGAAAGTATCACATTATAATTACAACCGTTCTGTTTTATGATGTTTTCCACATTTAATGACTGCGGTGCATTCAGCATAGACTTAAAATTATTATCAATTGCAGGAACAAAAGCCTCCCGTGTGAGTGGATTTGATAAATAGTTTCTGTCAACATAAGGACTCTCATGCAATACTTCAAGAATTTGAATATTAGTTTTTAACGCTTCATCAGGAGCCATAAAAGGTGAGTGAACAGCGCACTTGTCTACAATAAACACAGTCGGATCTTTGGCTCTTTCATCTGTTGCTTTAACCGCAACAAATCCTTTTGCTTTTAAGCGTTCTAGTACATCATCCTGCGATAATCGTCCTTGTTCATCAGGAATGTCAGCACCAGCAAAAGCCACCATCGGAGCTGCCGGCCGATCCAACCCTTCATAAAAACGCCGCAGGGAAGCGCGAGCATGTCCCGGATAGCTGCTCTGCATAATCTGCCCTTCAATAAACTCTTCACTCAGTCCGTGAGTGGCAATTTCTTCTTTTGAGATTGTCGGCGGATTAGTGATATAGGGCGCTTTTTCTTTTGCAAAACTGCGGATATTATCATTCTCTGTTTTTCTGTTGTTAATACTGTTGGGAGAATTGTCATAATCTTCTATGCGAATTTTTATCGCTTCTTCAAATTCCTGGATATCTGCCTTAAAACGTCCACTTCTCTCCGAAAGGACTTCAATTTCCTGATTAAGTTTTTCAATATGGGCAGATGTATCTTTCCCTTTCAGGACTGTTGCGTATAAATAATTACCGGAAGATTTTTGCGTTTCATAAATCTGATTGTCTTTGCAATATTGCATCAATTCGGCAAATTCTTTATTGGCATTTTCAATTTTTTTGCCGCTTTTAAGCTTGTCAAAAAATCCTGTCGGCGTTTTTTTGAGCTGCGATTGCAAATAATCAGGAACGTCACCAAAGGAAGCATAAGCGCTTAACGCTTTTGTCAGATTTTCCCGCCGATTGTCAGGATATGCCGCTGTAACTCTCTCTATTTTTTCTTTGAGAACGTCGGCGGTTCGTTTTTGTTCTTCAAGCAGACTTATCTTGTGCACCGCTTCTACACTTTGACTTTCGTAATATTTTATACTTTTTTTATTTGCCAAAATTGACGCGTCGAAAGAAATAAAATCAGCCCGCCTTTTTTCATCCTTCTGCCTGATAAATTCTTCAATATCCCCCCGAGAACGGAGCGTAGACAACAACTCTTCAATATATGGTTCCCCATATATGTCTTGCATAAAATTATCACCAATCAGCCAATTTGCTTCATATACCCCATCTTGAACAAAATCCGCCATATTCTTTCTCCATGCCACAACTTATAATAACATTATATCGCAAAATAAGCAATAGCATTTTTGTCAAAATCATCCGTTATAGTATCAAACTTTTCACAAGCCCCTCCAGCAGCTTACATAAGAATTTCTTTATCGGCAAAAGCTAAAAAATTTTTAAAAATAATGCCGCCAGCTGAGCAGCGTCTCATCCAAATCTTTGCCGTAATTTTGTTCATAACGGTATTCCGCCGCCATGGCATTACTGCGATTTATGGAATAAACCGCCTCCGCCTTATACCTCATTTTATCACCAAAATGATTTGTTGCCAGAACTTTCTCGGCTTCGGCAATCAGCCGCCAGCTTCCGTAATCGGCAAAAATTCCGGCCGTCCAGCCAACCCCGCCAATCGTATTGTCCGGCAAAATACTGCCGTAACCGGCATAAGCGCTGCCCAGAAAATAAAACCACACTTCCTCATTCAGAGCCATGGTTGAACCGCCGCCGATTTTGAAATTAAAAGCATAACCCTCTTTTTCGGTTCTCGGATTCATCTCCCGCTTCACATCGGCATTAATCACATAAGAAACCGGCTTAAACATGGCATCAACCGGAGACAACGACTTTATGCCGACCAGATCAAACTGCTGCAAAACCGTTTTGTCGGAACGGTCATAGTGCCTGAACGCCGTGTTCAAAAAATTAATCTCTGCACCGCGCAAAAAACCGTAATTGTCATCGCTCAGCGAATGATAAGCCGGCCGGTAGCTGACCTCCTGAAAAGCCTCGCCGTTACGAAAGCCGACACCGCCGACAGCTCGCATGGACTTGTGAGAAAACAACGGATTTTTTCCGTTCTCTAATTCCGGAATCCTTCCGGTTTCGGCAATTTTATTCCGCGCCAGCAAAGCCTTAAAACTACGCTGCCGGTAGTCGGAAAGCTCCAGTTCATGCGCCACATACTGATACTGCACATATTGATAAGCCGTTTCCAAAACATCCGCTTTGCTGCGATCATCATCAATACTGTTCAATGACCAGTCCTGTTCTTTGACGGCAGCCAGATAAGCTGTTTTTTCTTCTGGGGTCATTTGCTTGTAACGATGCCTGATTTTAGCCTGTCGCGACGGCCGGTAGTTTATGCCTTTGACCAGTCCGGGGCGGGAATAAACCGCCTTGACCGTATCCAGCGGAATAGCCTGCACCGGAAAATCATCGGCCAGTTTCAGGCTCGGACGCACGGCATCCAGCGTTTCCATAAGCATATAAGAACAGTTGCGCGTAAAGAAATAATAGCGGCTCTGGGCATGTCCTGTTTCCCACAAATGCGCCACAAACAAATCCAGCTCTTCCGGTGTCAAATCCAGATTAAGCTCCCAGATATCGCGATTTTCAATATTATTGTAAGTATTAATCACATCATAATAGGGCTTGACCGTAAAACCCCCGAAATACCCGCCGGTCAGACCGAGAACCGCAAACAAAACGCTGTTTTCCTGCCCGGCGGTAAAAGCGCCGTAATTTGCCCCATGCGCCAAGAGCTGCGTTCCTTTGCGCGCCGTATCAATCCGCAAAAGCGTGTGCCCGAACAAAGACGACGGATTGTTCATATATGCGTCGGTAAACAAAAGCGTCACACCGGAAGGCTGCAAATCTTTTTGAAATTGTTCATATTCCGCACATTTTGGAAAATCGGCCGAAATCAAACCTTTTTTCTTCAAAAAAAGATAACGCGCCGGAAAAAGGCAACGCTTGTCATCACCACCGTCAAACAAAGCCGCGGTTGCCGCCAGTTCAGATTCGGGATTTGTCTTTCCGTCCGGTGCCAAAAAGAAATTCTCGGAATCGATTGTACTTTCATACAGCCCGCCGCCCTGCGGACGATAATGCCCGAGCGCCAGCCATTCATCGGAATAAGCCGCCCCCTCTCCGGCCCGAACGGGCAAACCGGATAAAAAAACAAAAGCCAAAAGACAACAGACAAAAGTTCTCATCATCAAAACAACAAAACGGCCTCCGGCTTGTCGGCCGGAAGCCGCCTTGCCTCATTCATCAAAAGCAATTATGCATTCTGAACCAGTTCCAGCAGATTCAGTGTAACCTGAACGGCATCGGCATTTTCATCAGCAAACAGATAAGCAAAATTCGTCTTTGAAATTTCGCCCAGTTTTTCGCTGTCTACATTCAAAATACCGGCCAGAGTATCAATGGTCTCACCACGTCCGGCAGCAGCGTCCATAGCATACTGCTCCATATTGTTTTCCAGAAAAGCCAGTGTCATTTTTCCTGTTCCGCCGGTCACACGGCCGTTCGGATCACAACCGGAAGTTCCGAAAGTAATACCGAAAGTCTGGGTACCGAAAGAAGCGTTTGTCGTTGCCGCCAGCACTTGCGGGCCGATACCGCTTTGTCCGCGCCATGCCATTGAGCCCAAACCGCAGCCTGTGCTGTCAACCGCGGCAGCATTAGAAGCTGCCATCATTGCGCCGCCCATAATCATAGCGGCCAGAGATAATTTTTTCATAAATGCCTCCAATTAAAAAGTTACTTTTAATTTTTAGCACAAATAACATTTTTGTATAGTATAATTTTCATGTTATGCCGCCGCAAAAGATTTCGCTTGAAAATATAAAAAAGTATGTTATATTGAAGGAAATTAAGAATTCGGCAGGCTGTGATAAGTTCCTACTTATCGCAGTCTGTTATTTGTAACCAGAAAAGACAGGTGAGTGAAATGGAAAAATTCCCTTTAACCAAACAAGGCTATATTGCTCTTGAGGAAGAGTTGAAACATCTCAAAGGCGTTGACCGCCCCAACATTATTGCGGCAATTGCAGAAGCGCGTTCTCATGGTGATTTGTCTGAAAACGCCGAATATTCGGCCGCTAAAGAGAAACAAAGTTTCATTGAAGGACGCATTCAGGATCTGGAGGCCGTTTTAAGCCGTGCTCAGGTCATTGACGTTGCCAACACCAAATCTGACGTCATCCGCTTCGGTGCCACGGTACAGGTTGTTGATGAAGATAACGACAACGAAAAAACATACCAGATTGTCGGAGATTATGAGGCTGATATCGAAAAAAACAAAATCTCGCTTTCATCTCCGCTGGCCAAAGCCCTGATCGGCAAAGAAGTCGGCGACATTGCCGAATACGTTGCCCCCGGCGGCAAAAAATCTTTTGAGATTTTAGAAGTCAAATACATTTAAAAACCCAAAAACAAGCTTATATTAAAACCGATCCCCCAAAGGATCGGTTTTATTTTTTAGCTAAGGAGCATATAACATGAAAAACCAGTCTACGCCTCATTGCGACTGTCTTCAAAAAGAACAAAAGTTTGAAATCAAAACTCCTGAAACTCATATCAAAAAAGAAACAATCTGCTACTGTACGCCCGAAGAATGCGACTGTACAGTAACCAGAGAAGAGAACGAAACAAGTGAGATAAAACAGGAAAAATGCAAATACGTGCTGGATTATGACAACAAATGCGACTGCCGCGAAGATGATAATTGCGGCTGTACCTATCCCAATAACCTGCCGCAGGACTTCAAACAAGAATGCAAAGAAAGCGGTCGCTGCACCACAGGGCAATCAGACGCGCATCCGTAACAAAAACCAAACCCGAGGCATTTGCCGGCTTGCAAAAATCAGATAATTATTCTATGTAATAAGAACAAATTATCGGAGAAAACATTATGGCTCAATATAAAACCCCCGTTCTCATCATCGGTTCAGGCCCTGCCGGCTATACCGCAGGCATTTATGCCGCCCGTGCCGGACTAAAGCCGCTCATCGTTTCCGGAGAACAACCCGGCGGGCAATTGACCATTACCACGGATGTCGAAAACTACCCCGGTTTTCCGGAGCCTGTTAACGGCACCGAACTGATGGAGAGAATGAAACAGCAAGCCATAAATCTCGGCGTAGAATTTGTTGAAGATAAAATCATCGAGGTTGACTTCAAACAACGCCCGTTTAGCTGCAACTCGGAAAATTACAACCTCTTTACCGCAGATACGATTATTATCGCAACCGGCGCCTCGGCACGCTGGCTCGGACTGGAAAGCGAAGAAAAGTTTCTGGGTTTTGGCGTTTCGGGCTGTGCCACCTGTGACGGTTTTTTCTACCGAGGTAAAGACGTTGCCGTTGTCGGCGGCGGCAATACGGCTGCCGAAGAAGCACTCTATCTGACAAACTTTGCCCGCTCGGTGACCCTCATCCACCGCCGTGACAGCTTAAGAGCAGACAAAACCATGCAGCAACGCCTTTTTGACAACCCTAAAATCGCCGTCGAATGGAATTGCGTCATAGAAGAAATTATCGGCACGGATACCCCAAAAGCCGTAACCGGTCTGAAACTGAAAAACATTAAAGACGACAGCACCAAAGAGATGAAGGTGGACGGCGTTTTCATTGCCATTGGTCACCATCCCAACACCGAAGTCTTCAAAAACCACTTGGAACTGGACAACAGCGGCTATATTGTTACCAAACCTGACAGCTGCGAAACCGGCATCGCCGGCGTTTTTGCCGCCGGAGACGTTAAAGCGCCGGAATTCAGACAGGCTGTTATTGCCGCCGGTTCGGGCTGTACGGCAGCGTTGGAAGCAGAACGCTGGCTAAACAGTCAACACAGCTGATACTCAGCACAATTATCCTATAATTGAGGATTTCTGCAGAGTCGCAACATAAAAAAATTTTTTCGCCCTGAAATTTAAAAATTTGAGGTTCTCTTTTTGACATTTGCAACTTTTGCACAGTAAAAAAAAACTAAATATGCAAAAATCAAAGAAAAATATGAGTCAATCTAAAAAAGACACTTGTCAAAGCGTCTCTTTTTGTCTATATTAATAACGATGTTTAATTTTTAATAAATATAATTATGGTAAATAGCAATTTCGAGAGTGCAAACCAGAGTAATCAACAGTCTTTCAGCTATGCTGATTTGCAAAAGTACAAAACAAAAATTGAAGGGAAAATTCAGATTCGCAACAATGAAATCAAAAGATTTCTAACGCTTGATCTTGAGAACCTTTCAGATGTAGACAAGAAAAAAATCGTCGCTCTTTTGAACAAAAAGAACGATTACGGACGGTCTGCCGTCTTGTACAACCTGTTACTCCGCAACATTGCACGATCCAAGAATGACACCCTCAGAGCCAAGGCATTGCCCTTTGCCAAAAAATATGGTGTCGAAGCTTTGTTAACAGCCTCAGAAGAAAGAGAAGAAGTTGAGGCTTAAAAAAATTATTAATAAAAAATATTATTAAAATGGCACAGAAAAAAGGAAAAACTGGAATTGACGTAACAGTCAAGGTAACCAAACAAAACGTTGCATCAAGCCTCAAGGCTCAAATCAAAAAAAGGCAGGAAGCCATCAACGCCAGCCCCTACGCTTGCGATGATATTGCCGATAAAGTTGCCCGCGAAACCTCCAAAAAACAAATTGAAGATTTTGCCACACAACTAAGAGCCCGAAGAAAAGCTTACGTTTTTTCAGAGATGACTGCTGAGGACGAACAAAAAATGCGTCTGACGGCCGAGGAAAAAGAAACCCTTAAAGGAATACTCAGTAATGTGAACTACTGCGCTTTCCCCTATTCAATCAAAAATATCCTGATTGAAGGTTTCAAATATCCTGAACAAGAAATCCGCCATATGGTCAGAGATTTTGCGGCCTCGGAATTTGAACAGAAAGATTCTCCCGTCATCGGTCTGGATCTGTGGATTGACCTGTTATCGCGTGAATATGTATCCGACACCGGATTCGCATTTTTGCGGGATCATGTCAAGCTTCTGAAAAAGCACTCCGGCAAGGTTCTTTACAAATATATCCAAAATGTAAAAGACCGTAACCATAGTGAAGAATCGGAAGAATTGTATCAGGAAGTACTGAAGTTATATAAGTAATTCCTCCTTCTTGTTTCCCCTCTTGAGCCTTGGCTCCTGAGGGGAAACCTTTCTTTGCCACACTAAAATACAATAAATATGAATACCGGTAAGATTAACACGTTGCTTCTTTCTCCAATGTCTGCCAAACAGACATCGCTGCTGTCACAGTTTATCCGTCAGGGAATAAAGGGCGAAAAAAAGCTTCAAAGAACTTGCCTTTATGCCTTGGAACAAATTTTTGCCATGCACCCGCTCAACAAGCAATGGCTTGGTATCTTATTTTCTGTTTCCGAACGCTCTTTTGTTCTGAAAATTCTGGGAAAATACAATTACCAAATCCGGCAGGCAAAACTGCAAACTGTTTGCTATCGTTATCTGAAAAAGATAAAACAGGATTATCTGGCACTTCTTTTTCTTTAATCTGCCCAAAAACACCGTTTAAGCCCCAAGCTTATCCGGTGTTTTTTTATTTCTTTTAGACACAAAAAAAATTATTGCCAAAAAAAGATAAAAATGTTAAAATATGTTTCTAAATTAAATATTATTATAAATAACAATTAAAATGAATATTATGATACCTAAAAGAAAGTTATCTATCAGAGAAGTAACCGTATTTTCCAACATGGAAAGAACCAGCCGCAAACTTGTTTATTCTGAACTCGCCGGCGGCATGTCTTTTTCCGACGTTCTGGAAAAATATTGCGACATCATTGCCTTTGAAAAACGTCTCAAAAATAAATGGGATAACAATTTGCTCAAAGAATTGTCACAAGGAAAATTTGACGGCTACATTTTCTCTCTCTGCCAGAAAATCCAACTAAAAACCAAACAGCCGGAAAACAAAAAAGCCAAACGCGTCAAACAGGTATATCCCAAGGCCGTCAGATATCGTGATCGCCTTCAGGCTCAGGGAACCCCGAGCTGGAACGCCGAGCTGTTTTGCCGGTTATGTCAGGATTATCTGCAGCGCAAAGAAGATTTTAACAAAAAACTTTCTGACTTAATGGGCCAAAACTTACCCGTTGACACAATCATCCGGCAAATGTCCGACGAATACGCGGCCGAAGACGCCAAAAAGGAAGCTAAAAAGTTTCTGCTTGATGTTCTTCAGTATACCAAACACCAGTTTAAAAACAAACAGTTCGTCGCTCCGGCACTGATTGATATCGCGCTTGATACCAATTTCATAACAACCCCTGATATTTTTGAACAGCAAATTAATATCATCTGCTATACTTATGAAATGTTTGAAAGCCATCCCAAGGCCAACGAGATCAAAAAAATCTGTTACAATTTCATTGAAACAGCATTTTTAAAATATGAACAAGTTGATGCCCGCCTGATAAACTTTTTGTTTTTAGGCAACTGGATAAGCGTCGAAACAAGCAATCTGCTGTGCCGTGCATTCAAAGTCATCAAAGACATGGGCTTAAACTTCTTTGTCTTTGAAACAATCAAAAAGATGTATACAAAAATTGACTTTTCACAAGAAAAGCGCTTATCAGAATCAGAAAAACTGATCTGTACTTTGTACGAAATCTTTAAGTACGAATAACAAAATCCCTGCCGCTCAAACCGGCAGGGATTTTTCTCCCCCCTAAAAAATGGCTGTTTCCACACTCAAAACAGCCATTATCTTTTTATTTTAACACCGTTCCGGTCTCAAATTCAAAACCGCGAAGCAATTCTTCCGTCGGCATGGCTTTTTTACCCTGCCGCTGAATTTCCGTCACAAACAACATACCCGGATGACACTCAATCAACAAACCGCTGTCATTCGGAACCAAAGCTCCCGGCGCCATTCCGGCATTATCATCCAAAACCTCGGCCGCAAAAACCTTAAACCTTTCATCGCCATACTCAAAATAGGCTCCCGGATACGGATTAAAAGCCCGAATTTTACGTTCCAGCTCTGCTGCCGGCCGATTAAAATCAAGCTTAGCCTCAGATTTTTCCAGCTTTTTTGCATAACAAGCCAAAGCATCATCTTGCTTTTCCGGCTTCAGACTGTCTATATTGCGCAAAGCTTCCAGAATCAAATTTTTGCCTGTTTCAGCCAGCTTGTCATGTAAAATCTCGCCGGTCGTATGTTCATCAATCGCAACTTCACCTTTGAGCAACATATCACCGGTATCCAGCCCTTCGTCAACCATCATAATCGTCACGCCGGATTTCTCGTCTCCGGCTTCAATCGCGCGCTGGATCGGTGCCGCACCACGCCACCTCGGCAACAGGGAGGCATGAATATTCACCACGCCTTTGGAAAACATCTCCAAAACGGCCTTAGGCAAAATCAAACCATAAGCAGCCACAACCGCAATATCCGCCCCCAAAGCGCGCAATTCTTCCTGCGCTTCGTTTTTTTTCAAAGACAGGGGTGTTTTCACCGGAATATCAAGAGCTTCCGCAGCCAGATTGACCGGTGTTTTCAAGATTTTATTTCCACGTCCGGCTTCTCGCGGCGGCTGTGTATATACTGCAATCACCTCATGCTCTGCCGCAATGGCCTGCAATGCCGGCACGGCAAAATCCGGCGTTCCCATAAAAACAACTTTCATTATTCACCTGCCCGCTCTTTACGCATTTTTTCCAGCTTTTTAACCAACATCTGACGCTTCAGGCGGCTGATACGGTCAATATAAAGAATACCGTCCAAATGGTCAATTTCATGCTGTAAAACAATCGCCAGAAAATCATCTGTTTCCACAACATGTTCATGGCCGTCGGCATCCTGATATTTTACCTTTATCGCGGCAAAACGCTCAACCTCGGCCCGCTGCTCGGGAACCGAAAGACACCCCTCCGTTCCGCAGACTTTTTCTTCCGATTTCCAAATAATCTCGGGATTAACCAGATACATCGGATTACCGGGTCTGCCGCCTTCATCATCACGTTCATAATCAATAACAATCATGCGCTTTGAAATGCCGACCTGCGGCGCTGCCAAACCGACGCCAATCTCCTCATACATTGTCTCAAGCATGTCATCCAAGGTTTTTCGCAACGCCGGTCCGAACTCATCGGAAGTCACCGGCACGGCCTTCTTCTTCAAAATCGGATGAGGGTATTCATATACTTTTAATTTTGCCATTTTTTTCCTGTTTTAATTTTCTTCAATTCAAAACCGTGTAAAATCGCTCTAATAATCCATTATACGCTTATCTAACTTCTTTCGCAATCTGATCCAACAAAGCATTTACCATTTTGGGCTCGTTTTTGGAAAAGAAAGCATAAGCCAAATCAACATATTCTTGAATTATAACTTTAGCATCAATGGCTAACGTATTGATTAATTCATAAACCGCGCAAAGAAGCAAAGCCCGCAAAGTCCCGTCCAAACGTTCAAAAGACCACCCCTGTTTAAGATAATGCTCCAAAGATTTTTCAATATACTCTTTCTTGCTCTGCACGCCGCGGGCAATTTCTGCAAAATAGTTGGTATCCATTTCTTCCACTTCAAGCAGCTCTTCTTTGTGATGCAGCTCGTCATCTTCAATCACATAACGCCCGACTTCGCCTCTGACAAAATCGCGTACAACCTCGTCAACCGGCAGCTGTCCGTACTCAATCATATAAGTTGCCTGCACGGCGGCCAGTCTGGCGCCGGATTTCATTTTAATTTTTTTAGAAACAAATTTTTCCATAATTTTCCCCGTTATTCTGCCGCGTTTCCGGTCTCTGATTCCGGACGGGCAAGTTTATCAATGGTTTCCACAAAATCTTCAAAATCCTTCACTTCGCGAAAATCCTTATATACCGACGCAAAACGGATATAAGCAATATGGTCGAGCTTGGAAAGAGCCTCCATCACATACTCGCCGATAACGCGCGAAGAAATTTCATTCTCACCTGAGGTTTCCAACCGCCGCTGAATGGAATTGACAATTTTCTCCACTCTTTCGGGATTCACCGGCCGCTTGCGTACCGAAATCTGAATCGAACGCGCTAACTTGTCGCGATCAAACATTGTTTTTTCACCGTTTTTCTTAATAACGACAAGCTCGCGCAACTGCACCCGTTCAAAGGTCGTAAAACGCGACCCGCATTCTGGACACTCGCGCCGCCGGCGGATTGCCGTATTGTCATCGGCATTGCGTGAATCTTTAACCTGCGTATCATCGCATCCGCAAAAAGGACATTTCATGCCGCTACATCTCCCTGTTTGATTAAACTCTCAGCCACCTGATAAAGTTTTGAAGAATATCTGGCTCCTTTTATAAGGACAATATCGTTATTTTGCAACAACTTATTTAACAAAAACTCATCCAAACCTTCTTTATTTTCAAAATAATGCTTTTCCATGCGCTCCGGCAGCTGCGCCAACATATCTTTCATCTCCGGACAAACGCCGACCGCCACGTCAACATCCGTTGCCGCCAGCGCCTTGCCGATTTCAATATGCCGCGTTTGAGACGTTTCTCCGAGTTCGGCCATTTTGCCAAGCACAACCACCTTCCGGCCGGATACTTTCCTTTTGCCGAGTGTCTCGATAGCCAGCTTCATGGCCTCGGGCTGTCCGGAATAACTGTCGTCAATAAGAGTATAAGCGCC
>CABUWG010000018.1 GCA_902495305.1 uncultured Pseudomonadota bacterium
ATTAGCTATATTATTAAACTGGATTCTTTGTTACACTCAGAATGACAGTGTTTTTTCTTCAAAGCACATCCTCCCGTTCGGCACGATTGGGTGCCCTTTGCGAATAGCTTAGGTTTTGGAGCAAAAACCGAAAGTGAAGCACGGAGCCAGAGAGCGTAGCGAGGTTAATTTTGCTCTGAAACCTTAGCAGATGAGCGTAGGGCTAGCTTTTTTGCTTTTTTGGCTGCCGGCCTCCCGGCCTTTTGTAGCATGACAAAAGTAGCGAAAAGAAATAACCAACTATTATGAAGAAACCAAAACAGGAAAATAAAAAAAGAAAAAGTACGGCAAAAGGGAGCGAATGACGGAGAGCGGGGCGGTCCTCAGGGCACGGAGCTGACAACTGATGGCCGTCGGCCTCCCGACCCTGTGGATAGGTTAAAATAATAATTTTCAAAAAATAAAATTGGATTAATTATAAACGCAGGGGAATATATTTATTCATAATTTAATAGATTGGGGAATCTAGTGAATAATTTTTTGCAAAGTATAAAGAACTTGTCACCGGGACGCTTGGTGTCGATTTCTGCGATTATTATCTTTTTAATCAGCTTTTTTGCTTACATTGCCACGCAGGTAAGCGCCACCGAATACGCCGTTTTATATACGGATTTGGAACTTGAAGACGCCAAACAGATTGTCACGCGGCTCGAGTCTTCAAACATCAAATACAAACTGACCAAAAACGGCACGGAAGTTCTTGTTCCCAAAGACATGGTCAATAAAATGCGTGTTGATACGGCCGAATTGGCAATGTCTTCCAAGGGCTCAAACGTCGGATACGAGATTTTTGACAATACCGATGCCCTCGGATCAACCAACTTTGTGCAAAATGTAAACCTGATTCGCGCCTTGGAAGGCGAGCTTGCCAGAACGATTCGCTCAGTCGATAATATTAAAAGCGCCAGAGTCCATCTGGTTTTGCCCAAAAGAGAAATGTTTTCGCGCGAGGAACAGGCGCCGTCTGCTTCCGTTGTGGTCAAAACCGCACAAGGACAGCTTGATTTGAAAAATATCCAGTCGATTCAAAAACTGGTTGCGGCAGCCGTGCCGAAACTTGATGTCAAAAACGTGGCGATTGTCGACAGCGCCGGCAACTTGCTGACCAATAATTATGACGATGAAGAAACGCTGCAACATGCAAATATTGAAATGATGCGCATGGAGCAGGAGCGTAAAATGGCCATGGCCGTGCAAAACCTTTTGGAAAAAACGGTCGGCCCCGGAAAAGTCCGTGCTCAGGTCAATATTGAAATGGATATGGACAAGGTTGTCACCAATGAAGAAATTTATGATCCGGACAGTCAGGTTGCCCGTTCGCAAAGCTCGGTCACGGAAGAGGGCGTATCTCGTGATAATGAAAGGCCGGTGACAGTAGCACAAAATATTCCGAACGGCGACAATGTTCTGAACAACTCCGGAACGTTTAACCAGAATTCGCGGGTTGAAGAAACAATCAACTATGAAATTTCCAAAGTCGTGCGCAATAAGGTCAGAAACGCCGGTATTGTCAAACGTCTGAGCGTTGCCGTAATGGTTGACGGCCTGTATGAAAAAGACGCCGCCGGCCAAATGGTGTATCGCGACCGCACGCAGGAGGAAATGGAACAGCTGAGCGCTCTGGTCAAATCGGCGGTCGGTTATGATGCCAACCGCGGTGATATTGTAGAAGTTGAAAACCTGAAGTTTGTGGAAATTGCACCGGAAAGCGTTTTGGAAGAAGAAATCCTGATTATGGGCTTTACCAAAGACGAATTAATGCGGATTGCCGAAGGTCTGGGGGTTGCAATCGTTGCGGTGCTGGTTATCTTATTGGTAATTCGTCCGCTGATTAACAATGCCTTTGACACCGGCGGAACGTCGCAGCGGTTGTTGGGTGAAAATGAGGAGGAGAACCTTCTGTTGTCAAACTTCCTGAACGAAGACAATTCGGATCTTGACGAGCTCGTGACCATGAACAAGGTAGACGGCAGGGTTAAAGCCGCTTCCGTCAAACGGATTAACGAACTGGTTGACAAGAATCCGGATGCCGCAGTCAATGCCATCAGAGGCTGGCTGTATCAGAATGAAAACTAAAAGGACGGAGCAAACGTGATGAAAACAAATGTAATAGATGATTACAATCTGATCTCCGGTCAGCAGAAAGCGGCAATCTTAATGCTTTCTCTGGATGAAGAACGCTCTGCCACGCTGTTTTCTCTGATGGATGATGAAGAGATTAAAGAGCTTTCCGTGATTATGGCTTCTTTAGGAAAAGTCAATTCAACGGTTGTCGAGCAGCTTTTTCAGGAGTTTACGGACAAGCTGTCCAATACCGGCACGCTGATCGGTACTTATGAAAGTACGGAACGCCTGCTGGCCAAAGCGCTGGATAAAGACCGTGTTTCCATCATTATGGAAGAAATCCGCGGTCCGGCCGGACGGACGATGTGGGATAAGCTCGGCAATGTCAATGAGCACGTTCTGGCAAATTATCTGAAGAACGAATATCCGCAGACCATTGCCGTTATCTTGTCAAAAATTAAGGCGGAGCATGCTGCAAAAGTGATTGCGCTGCTGCCGGAAAACTTTGCCATGGAAATTGTCATGCGTATGCTGCGTATGGATTCGGTGCAGAAAGAAGTGCTGGACGGGCTGGAAAAAACGCTGCGCAAGGAGTTTATGAGCAACCTTTCCAAATCTACCCGCCGCGATTCGCACGAGCTTATTGCCGACATTTTCAACTCTTTGGACCGCAATACCGAAAGCCGCTTTATGGAAGCCTTGGAAGAACGCAACCGCGAAAGTGCGGAACGCGTCAAGTCTTTGATGTTTACGTTTGAAGACCTCATTCGCGTTGATGCACAGGGCATTCAGATTTTGCTGCGTAACATTGACAAAGACAAGCTTGCCATCGCGTTGAAAGGCGCGTCCGAACAGATTAAAGAGCTGTTCTTCAGCAATATGTCTTCCCGTGCCGGCAAAATCATCAAAGAAGATATGGAAGCCATGGGGCCGGTCAGACTGCGTGACGTGGAAGAAGCCCAGCAGTATGTTGTCGCCACGACCAAAGAACTGTCCAATAACGGCGAGATTGTTATCAGCGAAGGCAAGGATAACGATGAGCTCATTTATTAGTTTTAGGTTTTGCTGATGGGTGATTTTCAGAAATTTATGTTTGACAATTTCGTCATCGTTGACGAGAATGAGGTCATCAAAAAAACAGCGCCCGAGCCGGAAGAAACGGAAGAAATTGTCGAGGCTGAAATTGAAGAGTTGCCGGAAGAGCCGGCCGCCGAGCCCGAGCCGGCAGAACCGCCTGTAAAGACCTATTCGCAGGATGAGCTGGATTCCGCCGTGACGGCCGCCGAACAAAAAGGATATGAAAAGGGCTTCCGACTGGCGCAGGAAGATGCAGAAAAAGGAGTTTCTGCCCTTTTGGGAAATATTGATGCCAAGCTGGCGGAAATTGTAATCAGCGCCGGAGAAATACAAAAACAGGTTGAGCAGCAGTACATGGCCTTAAACCGTGCGGTATTTCAAAAACTTTTGCCCAATCTGCTGGAAGAGCAGTGCGTTGAGGTTGTAAACAAGTTTATTGAGGACAATTTTGCCAATTTCCGCGCCGAGGCCAAACTCTCTTTCTACCTCAATCCTGAGGTAATAGGGCAGGTGCAGGAACAAATTGCCAAAATGGCGCATGTCCATGACTTTGAAGGAAAAATTGCGCTGCATAAGGACGAAAAACTGTCCAAGGCCGACTGCCGCATTGAATGGGAAAACGGCGGCGTTGAGCATTTGAGCAATAAACTATTGGAAAAAGTGGACAATTTACTTGAAGATAATGCCGCTAAAAACTAAGCTTAAATTTAGAGAAAGACGGCTTATATAAAAGAAAGGGCTTAAATGAGCGAAGATTTGAAATTAGATGAACTAAACGAGAGTTCAATCATCGGTGATGACCCGATTTTGAAATCCGACAATGGTGAAACGGATTTTGATATTCCGAGCTCCACCAGCGATCTGGAAGCGGTTTATGAAATTCCGGTAAAGGTATCGGCCATTCTGGGAAAAGCCCAGATGAAAGTCAGCCAGCTGATGAAGCTGAATAAAGGCACGATTATTGAACTGGACCGCAAAGTCGGCGAAGCCATCGATATTTATGTCAATAATAATCTGGTCGCGCGCGGCGAGGTTGTTGTTGTTGATGACAAATTGGGAATAACCATGACCGAGATTGTAAAAACGGTAAATAAATAAAAGTCAAAAGAGGGGAAATGGAACTTTTAATTGTTGGCACATTAGACGGACAGATTGGGGCTGCCAGTAAGATTGCCATCAGTCAGGGCGGAAAAGTTTCTCTGGCTGATAAGATTGAAACAGCGCTGGAGATTTTGCGTTCCGGAACCAAAAATATTGAGCTGGTTATGATTGATGTCAAGTTGGACATCCACAAATTTATCAGCTCTCTGACAAGCGAGCGGATAAATGTTCCGGTTGTGGCCTGCGGTGTTGCCAATGACACTTCTCTGGCGGTTAAGGCAATCAAGGCCGGTGCCAAAGAATATATCCCCCTGCCGCCCGATCCCGAGCTTATCGGCGCGGTTTTGGCGGCGGCAACCCGTGAGAATCATGCCCTGATTTACGGAGATAAAAAAACCGAAGCCGTTTTGAAAATGGCCAAACAAATAGCCCCCTCCGAAGCCAGCGTATTGCTGACCGGCGAGTCCGGAACGGGTAAGGAAATTTTTTCACGCTTTATTCATGACAATTCCAAACGCGCCAACAAAAAGTTTGTTGCGGTCAATTGCGCCGCCATTCCGGAAACCTTGCTGGAATCAGAACTTTTCGGCTATGAAAAAGGCGCATTTACCGGAGCGGTTTCGCGCCGTATCGGCAAGTTTGAAGAAGCTTCCGACGGCACGTTGCTGCTTGATGAAATTTCAGAAATGGATATCCGGATTCAGGCCAAACTGCTGCGGGCTATTCAGGAAAAAGAAATTGACCGTATCGGCGGCAAATCCCCGATAAAAATCAATACCCGCATTATTGCCACCTCAAACCGCAATCTTGACGATGCCGTCAAAAACGGCACGTTTCGTCAGGACTTGTACTTCCGCTTGAATGTGGTCAATATTAACATTCCGTCTTTGAAAGATCGTCCGGACGATATTCCGGTTCTGGCCAAACATTTTGTAAAGAAATATTCCGAACTGAACGATGTTCCGATGCGCGATATTTCTAAGGCGGCGGAAGAAAAACTGCTGAATTACCTCTGGCCGGGAAATGTCCGTGAGCTGGAAAACACCATGCACCGCGCCGTTTTGCTTGCCGCCGGTGATGAAATCGGCGAAGACGCGATTATCCTGACCGATCCGAATGCCGTCATCAATCTGGAAGTCAAAATGCCGGCAACCTCCGGAGCGGAAAAAGAAGAAAATGCCGGTGCACAGTTCGGACAGACTGTTGCCGGAGCTGAACGTGATTTGATTATTGATACGCTCAAACATACTTTCGGCAACCGGACACAGGCCGCAAACATCCTCGGCATCTCTATCCGGACACTGCGCAACAAACTAAAACAATACGAGGAGGCCGGTTATCAGGTTCCTCCGGCATCTATGGGATAACTGTAACTGAACGATGGCCAAGAACCCGCAAAACGTAAGCGCCTCATTATTCGGAGGCAAATCTTTCAAAGACCTTTTGGTTTCTTCAACCAAACGCGGTGACATTTTCTTTGCTCTGGCCATTATCTTAATGCTGGTCATTTTGATTATGCCGATGCCGGCCTGGCTGTTGGATATTGCGCTGGCATTTTCCATTACTATGTCCTGTCTGGTGCTGATGACCGCCATCTTTATTGAGAAGCCGAACCAGTTCAGCGCCTTTCCGCTGGTATTGCTGATTACGACCATGTACCGGTTGTCGCTGAATCTGGCCTCCACCCGCCTGATTCTGGCGGACGGCTATATGGGACCGGATGCCGCCGGTCAGGTAATTAAAGCCTTTGGCGGTTTTATCATGGGCAACAATTTTGTGATTGGCGTAATTGTCTTTGCAATTTTGGTTTTGGTCAACTTTGTGGTTATTACCAAGGGTTCCGGCCGTATCGCCGAAGTCGCCGCCCGCTTTGCTTTGGATGCCATGCCCGGCAAGCAGATGGCAATCGACGCCGACCTGTCGTCCGGCCTGATTACCGAAGACGAGGCCCGCGCCCGCCGTGAAGATTTGTCAAAAGAAAGCTCTTTCTACGGCGCCATGGACGGTGCTTCCAAATTTGTCCGCGGTGATGCGATTGCCGGCTTGATTATTACGTTTATTAATATCATTGCCGGTATTATTATCGGTATGGTGCAGAATAACATGACGTTTAAGGCCGCCGGCGAAACCTATACCCGCCTGACGGTTGGTGACGGACTGGTCAGTCAGGTTCCGGCATTGATTATCTCTGTGGCCGCCGGTATTCTGGTTTCCAAAGCCGGCATGACCGATTCGACTGATAAGGTTTTGTTTGAGCAGGTCAGTAACTATCCGAAAGCGCTGGGTATGAGCTCTTTCATGGCTCTGGCTCTGGGCATGCTCCCCGGTACGCCGGCCGTGCCGTTTGTTTTGCTTGCCGTGCTGACCGGTGTCAGCGCTTATTATCTGGACAAGCAGCAAAAAGCCGCACAGGCCAAGGCGCAGGAAGTTTTTGAAGAAGAACAGAAACAGGGCAAAATTGCCAAGGCGGCGGATGAGCCGATTTCCACGGCTCTGCGTATTGATCTGATTCGTTTGGAAATCGGTTACGGTCTGCTGCCGCTGATTAATGAACAGACCAATAAAAAGCTGACCGACCAGATTAAGGCCCTGCGCCGTTCGCTGGCTTCCGAGCTCGGTTTTATCATGCCGTCTATCCGTATTCAGGATAATATGCAGCTGGAGGCCAACGAATATAATATTTACATCAAAGAGGTCAAATCCGGCAAAGGCGAACTGCGCCCGACCCAGCTTTTGGTCATGGATCCGCGCGGCGAACCGATTACGCTCCCCGGCGAACCGACAACCGAGCCGACTTTCGGCTTAAAAGCCATGTGGATTGACCAATCCTACCGTGAAGAGGCCATGTTCCGCGGCTATACGGTGGTTGATCCGGCCACGGTCGTCACGACCCATATTACCGAGCTGGTCAAAGACAATATGCCGGAACTGCTGTCTTATGCCGAAACCCAGAAGCTTTTGGATGAAATGGATAAAGAACAGCAAAAACTTGTTAAAGAGCTTATCCCCGGCAAAATCAGTCTGGGGGCAGTTCAGCGCATTTTGCAAAACCTGCTGCAGGAACGTGTTTCAATCCGCGACTTGCCGACCATTCTGGAAGGAATTTCCGAGGCCGTATCGTCAACCCGCAGCCTGATGTTGATTACCGAGCACGTGCGTACCCGTTTGTCCCGCCAGTTGTCCAATGCCAACACCAATGAATTTGGCATTATTCCTTTGGTGACGCTTTCGGCGGAATGGGAGCAGGCCTTTGCCGAGTCAATTGTCGGGGAAGGGGATGAGCGCCAGCTGGCGATGGCGCCGTCGGCTCTGCAGTCCTTCATTACCAAAGTCCGCAACACGCTGGAGGAGCTGGCGGCCAGAGGCGAAACGGCGGTGCTGTTAACCAGTCCGAATACGCGTCCTTTTGTCCGTTCGATTATTGAGCGCTTCCGGCCGCTGACGGTTGTAATGTCGCAGAACGAAATTTATCCAAAAGCCAAAATCAAAACCGTCGGGCAGATATAGAAAGGGGCAGATAAATGAAAATAAAAAGTTTCAGCGCTGCCACCTCCATGGAAGCCATGCGTCTGGCCTCCGAGGCTCTGGGGCGCGATGCCGTCATTATTTCAACCGAAACGCTGGATGACGGGCAAGTGCGGATTACGGCCGCTCTGGAAGAAAAAGAAGAAATCAGCTTTAATGAAGACGATGAGCTGGAATTGCTGGACAGCCGTACGGTTTTTGATGACAGCATTATCCGCGAATGTCTGGACTATCATTCCGTGTTGGATTTGGTCAAAGAACGGGTGCTGTCACGGGCGCGCAGCATCAGCAAAAGTCAGAAAATTTTTGATGATGAGAAGCTTCTGACGGCCTGCTTTAAGGAAATGTTCAAATTTTCGGCGCCGCTGAATACGCCGTCAAAAATCAAACTTTTTATGGGAACGTCGGGCAGCGGAAAATCAACGGCCATTGCCAAAACCGCCACACAGGCCAAGTTAAAAGACATCTCCGCCTGCATTATTTCGACCGACAATGTCAGAGCCGGCGCCAACCAGCAGCTGGAAGCCTTTGCTAAAATTCTGGACGTTGATTTTATGTTTTGCAAAAACGGCCGGATGTTGTTTGATACCGTCAAAGAAGCTGAAAATAAATATGAACTTGTTTTAATTGACACGCCGGGGATTAATCCGTTTATTCCGGAAGACGTCGGGAAAGTCAGCGCCTTTGTAGAAGCTGTCAGCGCCGACGCGATTTTGACCATGGCTTCCGGATTGAACACTTATGAAGCAATAGAAATAGCCGAAGTCTTTACCGAACTCGGCGCCCGTTATCTGATGCCGACCAGAATGGACTTGACCCGCCGTATCGGGTCTTTGTTGTCGGTCGCCAGCTGTTGCGAACTCGGCTTTTGTTCGGCCGGAGTCAGCGCCAGCATTGCCAAAGGGCTGGCAGAAATCACCCCCCGGTCTTTGGCCCGCTTAATTTTGGAATGAAAGAGGTCAGCATGGAAAACATGAATGAAAGTTTACAGATTATGCCGCGCGGCACCGGAGCCCGCACCTCCCGTAAAGGCCGCAACATGATTGCGGTTGCTTCCGGCAAAGGCGGTGTCGGCAAGACATGGTTTTCAATCACGCTGGCTCATGCCCTGAGCGGATTCAAGCAGCGCACGCTTTTGTTTGACGGCGATTTGGGGTTGGCAAATATTGACATTCAGCTCGGCCTGATGGCCAAATACGACCTCGGCAGCGTTGTAACCGGCGCACTGACCTTAAATCAGGCTGTTTACCATTATGACAAAGGGCATTTTGACATTATTGCCGGCCGTTCCGGTTCTGCCGGACTGGCCTCTCTGCCGATTGGACGGCTGCAAATTCTGGGAGAAGACTTGAGCGCGCTCTCCGGAAATTATGACAAAGTGATTCTGGATATGGGAGCGGGCGTGGAAAAACCGGTACGTATCTTGTCCGGTCTGGCTGAAAAAATCATCGTCGTTTGTACGGACGAGCCGACCTCGCTGACCGATGCCTATGCTTTTATCAAAATCATGAGCATGCAGTACAGCCGCAGCGATATTAATATTGTGGTCAATCAGGCCAATTCGTTGCGCGAAGGGCAACGAACCTATGATACGCTGCTCAAGGCCTGCCGTAATTTCTTAAAAATCAATCCGCCGCTTTTGGGCATTGTCCGCCGTGATACCCGTGTGCGGGATTCCATCCGCAACCAGACTTCAATCTTAAACCGCTATCCCACGTCCGAGGCTGCTGAAGACGTGATAGCCATTGCCGGAAAGCTGATAAATGGATAGCCTGATTCCTTCCGTAAACCTCCCCGGACTGGGTGGTGTCAGTCCTGAAGGAAGTCTGGCGGTGCAAATAGAAAATCCGCCGCCGGAATTGCAAAAGCTCGGGCTTGGCGAAACCTTGCTGCTGGAGTTGGTGCAAAACGGCGGAAAACTTGATGTAACAGAACTTCAGGCGATGATAAAAAGTTCTGCAACCGGTAAGCTCTTGGATATTCCGGTAACTTTGCAAGGCGGGAAAAATCTCAACCTGCCGGACAGCGGAGAATATGAACTTTCTGCCCGTCTGGTTTCTAAAAATCCGCAAAGCTTTGAATTAAAAATTCTGACAATCAATAATCAGAAACCGGAAGATTTTCTGCCCCGCCCGACAAACGGGACAACAAGCGGACAAAGCGTAAAAACCCCCGTAATGCCCGAACCGGATAACGGCAGGATAATGCCGGCAAAAACGGAAACTGCAATCATAACGGATAAAAGCTCCTTGTTTTCAGAGGCCGGAATGCTGCCGTTAAAATTGGGAACGGCACTGGAAAAAATTTTTGTGCAGAATAATGTTCCTCCGGCGGTTGCCCGTCAGTTGGGCGAAAGCTTAAATAACTTCAGCCTGCAACTGCAAATCGTCTCCGTTCCGGCAGAAACGGCGCAAAATGCCGTCCCTGCCGACAAAATTCCCCAGTCGGATTTTCTGCAGAAAATTGTGGCACTGGTCAAAAACAACATGCCGTCCGATGGCGGCGCTTTGCCGGAAAAGGTTGTACAACAGCTGACAAAAGACATTGTCGGGCAGGTAACGGCACAACAAAACAAGTTTATAACGGGAGAGATGAAAACCGCGGACGGCAGACTCTGGCCGGTAGTGGAAACCCCGCTCGGACCGTTGGTGCCGGAAGCAAATCTTAAAATTCCGGATGAAACCAAATTGCTTCTCCAAATCACGGGCTTGTTTCAGAATAAGGCGGCAGAGGTGTCAAAGCTGTCATCGCCGGGTCTGAAAGAAGTTTTTGAATTGTTGCAGGCGCGGGGCATGAATGACGTTGAAGACACGATACTGCAAAAAATTCCGCAAAATAATGAAAAGCTGTTGTCTAACATTATGTCCTTTGTCAAAGCTGCCCGCAGCGGCAAGCCTGAGCATTGGCTGGGAACCGAAACGCTGAACCGCTTAAAAGCCGCGGGAACGGATGGCGCCGAAGTCTTGGAGAAATTAAATAATGCGGTGAACGCTCAGGTGCAGGAAAACAGCGGCTGGAAAATTATTAATATTCCTTTTTACGGCGACAACATGTTCAACCGGATTCGCGTTGCTGTCAAAAAAATGGAAGATGAAGAACAGCAGCGGCAGGAAAAACGCCGTAAGGAAAAATCGGCTGTCCGCTTTGTGGTCGATACCTCTTTTTCGGTTTTGGGCGCTTTTCAGCTGGATGGCTTTTCCTTTGTCAAAGACAAGCGTTTTGATCTGATTGTCCGCACCGAGAAAGACATGTCGCGCGATTTTTGCAGCGAGATGATGCGGCTTTTTCAAAAATCCCTCGAAAACGTGGGCTATAGCGGTAATATGAAGATAAATGTTAAAGAAAATTTTATAAAAATCTGCGAAGATGAAAATAAGAATGCAACTTTGGAAAACGGTATTTTTATATGACGACGCAATATACAACAGATGCTTTGGGTTATTATCAGATTTTGGGCGTTCCGTTTGACGCCGATGAAAGCCGGATAAAACAGAACTACCGCGAGCGGGCAAAATTATGGCACCCCGATCACAATTCCGGACCGGAAGCAACCGAGAAGTTTCAAAAACTTTCCGTGGCTTATGATATTTTGAAGGAACAAGACAGCCGCTTGTTCTATGATTTGTTGACGCAAGCTTATACCGCCAAAGATTTTCCCGATATGTTTGCGTTAAAGGCATACTCAGACCGGAGCGGGCAGGAAAATCCGTACCTGCGCGTTTTTTCGCTGCGGCGGGTGATTGGAAAAATTATCAAAACGACAGATGAAAAAAAAGATGCAATCTGCAATGCCAAAGAGGCCGTCAGCCTGATTTTTCAGACCTCGTTGCAAAACTGGCTGCTGGGCTGGTGGAGCTGGCCGGCTTTTGCCAAAAACATTCAGGCAATCAAAGACAATTTTTCCGGCATCAACCAAAATCGTCAGAGAAACCTGACGCTGCTGATTCATAATGCGCTGGCCTACGCGCAGGAAAACAAAAAGGACAAAGCGCTGTATTCCGCGCTCCAGGCGATGGATTACGCCAATCCTTATCAGCGCGGGCTGTTGCAGAAGCTGATTTATTTTCTGGGTAAAAATCCGCAGGTCAGCCTGCCCCGGTTCAATTTTGACCGGCTCAAATATATCCAGCTGGTGATTCCGGCTCTGATTTTGTTTGGCGCTCTTGTGCCGACCACTGCAAAATTTGTGACGGAAAGCGAGCTGTTGAACTATTTTACCGCCCGCAAAGAAATTATTTATAATCAGGAAGTCCGCTTTAATGACGGCCGTGAAACCTTTGATGATATGATGGTCAGTAAAATCTTGAACATTCCGGCAGATACTTCAAGCCTGAGCAATATTTATCATCTGAAAAATGCCGCTAAAATTATGTACGGTCCGTCAGATGAATTTGATGTCATAACCGAACTGCGCGGACAAAACACGGTACGCCTGACCGGAAAAACGCCGGACGATATTTGGGCAAGAATTATGCTGGATAACGGAGAAATGGGTTTTGTGCGGCTGAACAATTTAAGCGGCGGAATAGGCAAAGACATTCCGGCAGACAGCAAAATCTATACCGGCCCGCGCCCGATAACACAATAACGTTTTTATCAAAAAGACACTGTAATATGGACGACGGTTAAGCGTATTTGCGAATAAGACCGGCCAGCTTGCCCTGAATTTTTACGCGGGATGCCAGATATTTTTGCACGTCATAATTTTCGTTAAACGGAATGAGCAAAATATTGTCATTTTCTTTCTTAAATTTTTTCAGCGTAGCCACGTCGTCATCAACCAAAGCCACGACAATATCACCGTTATCGGCGGTTTCGGTTTTTTTGATGATTACAATGTCGCCGTTCAGAATACCGGCTTCCTTCATTGAATCGCCGGAAACATGCAGGGCATAATGCGACCCGCGGGAAACCATGTCAAAAGGTACAAAAATCTTTTCGTTCTCATCGGCAATGGCATCAATCGGCAAACCGGCGGCAACTTGGCCGTAAAGCGGAATCTCAATCATTCCGTTCTGAATCGCCTGCTCGCGTTTTCTTTCTTCTTCAATAATGGAGCTCGGCTTCAGCTTGGGCATGCGCAAAACTTCCAAAGCCCGCGCTTTATGCGGCAGTTTTTTAATAAAGTTGCGCTCGCATAAAGATTCAATCATGTTATGAATACCGGACTTGGACTTCAGGCCGATAGCGTCTTTCATTTCGTCAAACGACGGCGGACAGCCGGTTTCTTTAATCACCTTATTAATAAACATCAAAAGCTTGTATTGTTTTTGGGTCAGCATGCCTTGTCCTTTTCAAAAAAACAGTATAAATATGTTCTATTTTAGTTCTTAAAAAATGTCAAGAAAAAAGCTCCTTGAAAAAGGAGCTTATGTTGTTTTTCTAACGCGACCGTTTTAAGCGGTTGATGATTTCCCGTTTTTTATAAACGTTCTTTTTGGTGGGCGTACTGAGTGCCAAAGGCGGAATCATTTCTTTTTCCGGAGTTTTGATCTGAGTCTGAAGGCTGACGGCAGACCAGGCCGGCAACGGCAGTGTTGCCATGTTGGAACGTTCTTTTTCGGCAAACAGATTAACCTGTTCTTGTTCCAAAAAGCGCTGATAATCCAAAGCCATATCTTTTTCGCCAAAAACAATTTTTTTGCCTTTTTTGTTGGTTACGCCAAGCAGACGGTTTTTCAGCCCCGGAGAACGCTTGACCCGTTGGTCGTAAAAATTGCTGATAATATCGTCAGTTTGCACGTCGCTCGGTTTTTTCCCTTCGGCAGCCTGATGATAAGCAGCCTTCATCATCTTCACGACCACGTCTTTGCGGTACTGGTTTGCCGCAGAAGCAATTGCGCCATGCAATGCGTCTCCGCGGCTGTCAATGTTTAATCCGTCAATCTCGCGCAGTTCTTCAAATACCGGTGCATATTTATGCTTTTCCATAAATTCGGCCTGAGCCTGACGAAACTCCGGACTGTCCAGCTCTTTCCACAATTTCTGAAACGGCCCGTTTTTAATCGTGCGCATTTCTTTGGTTTTTCCGAGAGCGGCCAGCTTGGGGTATTTATCTTTGTTTTCTTTCAAAAAAGCAGCCATTGTTCCGCCCAAATCCATTTGGAACAGCCCGATGTAGGAATTGGTCGGATCAACGATGCCTGGCTTCATGCCGGATTCAAAAACCCAGCCCAGATGGTGTGGCGTACATTCGGCAAAATTAATTTCAATCCCGCCTTTATAAACGCCGCTGCTTTTGTATTCAACGGCGTTAAATTTTGTTTTTTTATAATCAAACGAGGCGCTTTCTGTTTTGGGAGCATTAGCCTCGGGAGAATTTCCGCTCGTATTGGCCTGTACGGCAGAAGCCGTGCCGAGGCCCGAAACGGTAAGCCCGAGAGTCAGCATTTTGTTCCTGACAGTTTTCAAAAATTCTTTTACATTCTTTTTCATCTTTTGTTTCTCACTTATCCCTTTAATTTTCAACTATAATATAGTCCCTGTTTATGTTTAAATCCAGTGCTTTTTTGCAAAAAAAAGATATATTTGCTTGAAAATTTGCCAAACAAAGTTTACAATCCGCGCAGAAATTAAAAATCTTTGGCAAAGAAGGATCGGACTTTTGTTTTTTCAAAAAAAAGACTGGCGCGAACGCTCATTGCTCCGGAATCGGATTCGGATGGTTTTTCGGGCTCTGCTTGGTATCTTTCTGGCCTTTTCCTTCAGCTGGTTCTTTCTCGAAACCATCAAAAACGTTCATCCGGAAAGCGAACCGGAAAGCATAGGCTCAAAATTAGAAATAAGCGGCCTTGACGCCGTGCCGGAGCCTGAGGCGGAACAGCCCTGTCCCGAAGGCATGAGCTGCCGGCAGCCGGCGGATTCTCTCTTTTCTTCCGCAGAAGATGAAGAGATTAAAATCATCCGCTCGGAAGAACTGAATACCGAACTTGCGGTCAAAATGCTCAGCCCCGAAGAAGAAGCGGCAACCATTAATGACATTGCCGAAATGGATAAGATTGAAGAAACCTATGAGGAAGAACTCCCTTCGGAGGCATATATGGAAGACGGGGAAATTCCCGAGGCGGAACTTGTCCGGCAATATGGCGAAGATTATCATATTTATCACGGTCACCGCAGCATCCGCGAAATGGGCATTTTGCCGTCCAAACGGCCATTGTATTTTGGGCCGCAGCCGGTTGTTGCCGTGGTGATTGACGATATGGGCGTCAGCCCGAAGCGCACGGCGGATATTTCTTCTTTGCGGGCGCCGTTGACGTCTTCTTTTCTGACCTATGCCAAAAAACTTCCGGAACAAATTGCCGCCGCACGTCAGGCCGGACATGAGATTATGATTCACGTGCCGATGCAGGCCAAAAGCAATAAGGACGCTGCGCCGGATGTCCTGACCGTTGCAATGACGCCGGAAGAAGTCAGCAGGCGTCTGGAAGACATGCTTGCCAAATTTGACCATGTCAAAGGGATTAATAATCACATGGGCAGCCTGTTTACGGAAGATTCAGAACGCTTGGGCGCGGTTATGAACGTTTTGAAAAAACACGGTCTGTTCTTTTTGGATTCCAAAACCTCGGCCAAATCAGTCGGCAGGCAGGAAGCCGGCAAACATGGCGTGGTATATGCCCACCGTCATGTTTTTCTGGATAATGAAAATAATATTGATTATATTAACGGACAACTCCGTCTGACGGAACGGATTGCGCGGAAAAACGGCTATGCGGTGGCAATCGGACATCCTAAAAGCGGCACATATCAGGCTTTGGCGGCTTGGCTTCCCGAGTTGGAAAAAAAGGGAATAAAACTGGTGCCGATGAGCAAAATTGTAGAGGTTACGGGCATTCCGCAATAAAAAAATAAAAAAAATTATAAAAATCTGAAAAAAAATCTTGACCGCAGCAAAAATAACCTTTATATATGCACCTAGTTTCTAAATGACCCCATCGTCTAGAGGCCTAGGACACCACCCTTTCACGGTGGGAACACGAGTTCGAATCTCGTTGGGGTCGCCACTAAAACACCAAAACCCTCCATCGGAGGGTTTTGGTGTTTTAGTATGCAACCTCCGAGATTTGAACTCGTAGAGTTCGAAGCGGGTAGTTGGTGAGCGCGATTTAAAGAAGCGCGAACCTTACGTCGCAAGGAGGCCCCGCTTGCGGGAGTACCTAATCCGTTGGGGTCGCTCTGAATAGTTATTCCCTCCGATGGAGGGTTTTGGTGTTTTAGTATGCAACCTCCGAGATTTGAACTCGTAGAAAGAGTTCGACAAGGAGGAGCAGGCCGGACGGAAGTACGGCCGCGTTTGCGACGACGCAGCAACTCGAACGTAAGTGAGAGTAATCTCGTTGACGTTTCGCAGAAACGTTCACATTTTATTTTCCCTCCGATGGAGGGTTTTGGTGTTTTAGTATGCAACCTCCGAGATTTGAATATGAAAAAATAAGTTTGTAAAAATTTTTAATGACTTTTGATGTCTGACTTTTTAACATATGCTATTATAAAAGAAGTAAGAACAAGATACAGTCCTGTATATGGATTTAATAGAATTCCCATACTGTATTTTACAAAGCAATCAGAGTAGTCAATAAAATATCCGCTTCCTATAAGTGTAATAAAAATAACAATCATAAAATATGGAACCCAGCCGATTGCTGATAAATAATAGGATGATACGGGGTATTTTATAATCAATTGTTGCAGCGGTTTAATGTGAAAATTACAACAAAGGATAATCATTAATATGACAAATCCCCAAAATAAAACAGCAGTAATGATTTCAACTCCTAATAAAGAAAAAGGAGTATCTAAAACACTATATATTCCACCCAAGACTAAGGTTTCTTTTGACCATAATTTCATTGTTCATACTCCTTTTATAATCAAGATAGCTTTAGAATAATATTTAATTCTTTATTTTTTCTTACGACTGATACAATGCTTATTATAGCTCTTATAATTCCCTGCCAAATCTGGACAACAGTTTTGGCAGGGCAGGAGTTAATTTTGGTTCAGATTCGGGGCATCTGCGATACGGATATCCAGTACTTTATCATAATAGGCCAGAACATAAATAAATCTGTCCCAGCAAATATGTCGCTTGATCCGCCTCACGGCTACAGAGGAACTTGCGTATCCTGGGGAGTTTAATAAAAACTCCTGATGAAGGTCATTATTTTCAGCCATTAGGCGCGTGAGTTCATCAACCAAAAATTTTTGGGTTTTTATACGCCAGTCTTTTCTTCTTTTTTCTGATAACATTTTTTTAGCTCCTTGATTTTGTTAAAACAAAACCACCTTAGAAACTAAGGTGGCGGAGCCGAAAAACTGTACGAGACAGCTATGGTTATTCGTCGCACAAGTGCGCTTATTTCCCAAACTCCGCCGAAACGGACTAACTCGTAAGATGTTTTCGACACCACAGTCCGTCTCCGGACTGCGGGTATTATCATAAAGGATTACAAAGATTTTGCAAGCGGATTTTGGTGCAAAAATGCGCAGATAAAAATTTGATATTTATGATGGACTGGTGTTGCGCTCAACAAAGACGGAAAGCCTGATATCCGGCTTGGTTTCAAATCATAAGCTTTCACAAAAAAAGCCCCGCTGTTGCGGGGCTTGAGCTTATCTGAACAGGCTGCCGTGTGTTTCTTTGGCAAAATGAACATACCTCTTATAAAGATATTCCAGCCGTTTCTGAACCTCGTAGTTAACGGTGCCTTTTTTGTATTTGCCGTTTTTGTCAGCCTTTCCTGCCTTCATTCCGGTCAGAATCTCAATACCGTCATCAACCGAGTCAATGGCGTAAATATGAAACTTTCCTTCATCAACCGCCGCCAGAATGTCATCACGCAACATCAGGTTTTTCACATTGGTGCGCGGAATAATCACACCTTGGTCGCCGGTCAGGCCGTGATGTCTGCACACGTCAAAAAAGCCCTCGATTTTTTCATTAACGCCGCCAATCGGCTGAATCTCGCCAAACTGGTTGATGGAACCGGTCACGGCAATATTCTGCTTGATCGGAATCCCCGAGATTGCCGACAGCAGGCAGTAATACTCGGTTGAAGACGCACTGTCGCCGTCCACGCCGCCGTAAGACTGTTCAAACACAATCGATGCACTGAGCGACAACGGCGTTTCTTTGGCAAAACGGTTGGCCAGCAGGCTCTGCAAAATCAACACGCCCTTGGTGTGGATCGGGCCGCTCATCTCAACTTCGCGCTCAATGTTAACAAAATCGCCGCTGCCCAGACGAACCTGCGTGGTAATGCGGGCCGGTTTGCCAAAACTGGTGCGCGAGAAGTTATAAACCACCAGGCCGTTAATCTGCCCGACGCGCGAACCGGTTACGTCCATCAAAATAGAACCGTCGTCAATCTGCTCCAGCATGGCCTCTTTAATCCGGCTGCTGCGATAAATCTGAGCCTCAATCGCCTGCTCAACGTGGTTTTTGCCAATCTGGTTGGATTTTGAAACCCTCGCCCAGTAGTCGGCCTCGCGCAGCAAATCGCCGATGGAGGCAATATGGGCGGTCAGTTTTTCTGAGTCTTCGGCCAGACGGGAAGAATATTCAATAATCTTGGCAACGGCCTGCTTGTTCAGGGAACGCAGCTTCTTTTTCTTTGACAAAGAGCCGATGAGCTTGGCATATTCAACTTCGTTGTCATGCGTTCTGTCCATCAGCATGCCAAAGTCCGCTTCGACTTTGAAGAAGTCGTTAAAGTCCGGATCCCGCTCTGACAATACGTCGTACAAATCGGCGTCACCGGTCAGAATAACCTTCACGTCCAAAGGAATGGGCTCCGGATCAAGCGAGATTGTGGTAAAGCTGGTTTCATCGCTCGGTGCCTCGATTTTAATACTCTTTGAAGCCAGAGCGCGCTTGAGGGAATCCCATGCAAAGGGCTGCAACAGCAGCTTGCGGGCATCTATCAGCAAAAAGCCGCCGTTTGCCCGATGCAGCGCACCGGCCTTAATCAGGGTAAAGTCCGTGAGCAGCGCGCCATATTGCTGCAACCGCTCAACCCGCCCGACCAGATTGCCCTGTGTCGGGTGATCCAGATGAACAATCGGTGCACCGGCGTTTTTTTCGTTCTTTACGACCACATTGACCTTAAACTTGGCAAACTTGTCTTCTTCCTGCTTGTTCATGCGGCTGAGCAGGGCGGTTAACGCGTCTTCCTCACAACCGGCATTTTCTTTGTCCGGCAAAAATTCCTCAATATTTTCAATAATGTATTTTTGAATGTTGCGCAAAAATTCTCCGGCTTGACGGTGCCCTTTATATTTCTGGCGTAAGGCGTCAATCGGACGCTTGACCGCGATTTTAATAAACTTTTCCCGCAAATTGTTGGTTTCTTTGCGTTGTTTTTCTTCATAATCAGGCAGATCCTGCGCGGTGTTCTCAATTTCTTCCTGCATGGCGTTGAGGTCATCCATCAGATGTTGTTTTTCATCGTCAGGCAGTTCGTCAAAAGCCTCAGGACTCAGAACCTCGCCGTTCTTAACCGGCGCAACCACCAGCCCGACCGGCATGTGCAGCAGTGAAACACTCTTGCCTTTGGCCTTTTTTTGCAGGATTTTTACGTATTCTTCTTTTTTCTGTTTGTATTTTTCTTTAATAATGCTGAGGCCTGCCTTGTATTCGTCATTGTCGACAATGGCGGGCAGGGCAATGGCAAAGTCTTCAATCAGCTTGTCAATGTCTTTGGCAAAATCCGAGGCTTTTGACGGCGGAAAACTGATGGCCAGCGGCTTATGAGGCTCTTCAAAATTATAAATATAAGCCCAGTCGTCCGGAGTCGGACGCTTTTTGGCTTCTTCAACCAGCACGCGTTTGACCAGACTGGTCTTGCCTGTTCCTTCCGGCCCGAGACAGAACAAATTGTATCCCTTGGATTTGATGTTAATCCCCACCTCAACGGCGCTGAGCGCTCTGTCCTGTCCAAGTGCGGAAAGGCGTTCGGCAAGCTCGGCCGTGGTGCTGAAATCAAATTTTTTGGGATCGCATTTGGTATAAAGCTGGTCGGATTTTAATTTTGAAATGCTCATGTTAAAAATTTCCCTATACATCTGGTTTTTTGTTATTATGTCTGATAATATAAGTGCAATAACTAAGATAGTGTAAAGATTTGATGAAATATTTTCTTTATTTTGCTTTTGCGGTGGTTTTGTTTTATGCGCTGCGCTGGTTTGTCGGGCGCTGCCTGTTGTCCGGCTATTGGCAAAAGCGCCTTTACGGCAGCCTGATGCGCCGGCAGTCCGGCCATAGTGGCGAAAAATTTTTTGCCCGTCCGGCAGTCGGCCGGTTATGCGCGGCAGTCCTCAAAAAACACGGAGGGGAAGAAGCCCTGCAGCAGTTTTCGCTTGGTCGGGACGATTCTCTTTTGACACTTCTGAAAAAAGATAAAAAGAAAAAAGAACTTGCGATTCTGCAGGCCTTTTCGGAACCGGAAAAAGCCCTCCGGCCGCTGGCGTCTTATCTGAAGAAAAATCCCAAAGACACTGAGGCCGCCGTCTATCTGGCGGAACTTTATTTTCTGTGTGCCCGAAAACAAGACGGTATGGCGGTACTAGAAAAACTGCCGCCCAAAATAAACAACCGTTATCTTCGGGCGCTGAAGAATTATCTTCTGGCACAAGACGCCGTGAGCTGGGGCGGAATGAAAGAGGCCTCGGAATACGGTTCGGCCGCCGTTGCCGGTTTTGAAAAAATGCGCGCGCCGGACGAGCAGGCACAGGCACAGCTGCTGATGGGCACAATCTATCGGGTTTCCGCCATTGCCGATGTCTCGGAGTTTATGCTGCGGGCAGCGCATAAAATTTATGAAAAAAACGGCAGCCCGTCCGGCATGGCAGACAGCTTTGGCAATCTCGGCATGCTGATGGTCATGCAAAAACGCTTTGACGAGGCGGATGATTATTTTGCGCAGGCGCTGGATATAAATATAAAACAGGGCAGAAAAATTCCCGAAGCCGAAATCATCAATCAAATGGCGTTGCTCGCATTGCTCAAAGACAATCCTGATACGGCGGAGCAAAAAGCGCGGCAGGCGCAAAAAATACACCGCCGGTGCAACAACCGGCAAGGCGAGGCTTTCAGCCTTGATGTTTTGAGCTATGTCTTTTTGCGGCGGAAACAATATGACAAACTGAGAAAAACCGCTGCACAGGCAGAAAAACGCCATGCAGCCCTAAATGATGAAGTTTCGCGGCAGGAAAGCCTGTACCTGCTGGCCACGGCTTATTTTGAAGAAGATAATCCCGAAGCAGCGGAAAAAACGCTGCGCCGGATGATTGCCGCCGCCGGAGAAAAGCGTGCGGGCTTTCACCTTGCCAATGCCTACAGCCTGCTCGGGCTGATTTATTTGCAAAAAGGCGAGCTGTTGCGGGCAAAAGGGCTGTTTTCTCAGGCGGTGCAGCTGGAACAAAAAAATGACCGCCTTAATGCCGCCGCCGCCGATTATGCCAATATTGCCCTGATTGAAGCCCGCCGCGGACAAAAAGAGCTCGCCCGCAAAAATCTGGAAACGGCAATTGAATGCGCCGGATTTTGCGAAGATGACGAGCTCAAAAAAACGCTGCAGGCGGAATTGCAAAAGTATGACTAACGCTCAATTTCCTGACATACCGGATAATTGCGTCCGGCAATGGAAAGGTAATAATCGCCGTTTTGCTGCATAAAGGTTACTTTTGTGGCAAGGTTTTCAAAGCGTTTGCCCGATGTGGCCGCCACTTTGGTCAAAACATTGTTAATCCCGTCAATTCGCAAAATCATGGAGTCGTCATCCAAAAAATCGGCCTGCACGATTTTCTCACCGCATTTATATTCGGTTTCTCTGGTGACTTCCACGCTGTTGGCACAGGCTGCCGCCAAAAACGCCATTCCCAAAATTAAATATTTCATTACATTATCCTTTCTTGTCAAAATATGTGTCTTTCATCAGGTGGTAAAGTTTCATTCCGCCGGACAGCATATAAACATTATCAAAGCCGCGGTTTTTCAGTAGCAGTGCCGCCTGATACGAGCCTCGGCCGTGCAGACAGTAAACAATGACCGTTTTGTCATGCGGAATGCTGTCAAGATTGCGCCGCAATGCCGTCAGCGGCAGATTGATTGCCCCGTCCAGATGGGATTCGGCAAAGGCCGCCGGCTGCCGGATGTCAATCAGCATGGCCTGATCCCGAACCAAATCCAGCTCCTCTGGCATAATCAGCTTCAGGCTGCCGTTCAATACGCTCTGAGCCAGAGAACCGAGGTGGTTAACAGCGTCAGAGGCAGCGGCATAAGCCGGCGCATAAGCAATTTCGGCTTCTTCCAGATCGGCAATACCGCCCTCTTTTTTTATAATTTCGGTCACGACGTCAATCCGCTTGTCGGCACCGGATTTGCCAATGCCCTGAATGCCGAGGATTTTTCCGCTTTCCGAAAACAAAAGCTTTAAAAGAAGCTCCGAAGGCTTTCCGGCCAGAGAAGAAAAAGGCATTCCCCATAAATGAAGTTTTTTATAAGCAATTCCGGCTTTTTGTAAGAGGGCTTCATTGCAGCCGCCGGCCGCGGCCGTCAGGTCAAAAACCGGCGTAACGGCCGTTCCGGCAACAAACGGAAAACGGGCTTTCCCGCCGCTTAAAGCCGTCGCGACAACCGCCGCTTCTTTCAGACTCACGCCGGCATTATAACGCAGTTCTTTTTGTTTGGTAATCAGATTGGTCACTTCGGCCGTGTCGCCGACGGCATAAATGTCTTTGTCGCTGGTCTGCATCTGGTCGGTAACGGCAATCCCGCCGGCTTTGCCGATCTCGAGTTCGGCCAGAACCGGCAGCTTCACGTCCGGACGCACGCCCGTCGCCACAAGTGCCATATCATATTTCAGCCGGCTGCCGGTATTAAGCCGGACATCTTCTTCCCCAAAGGCGGTGATGCTGTGATTGATAAAAACGCTGATGCCTTTTTCTTCCAGCCGTTGTTGTACCAAAGCCGCCGTATCGGCGTCCAAAAACGGCAGAAGGTGTGTTCCGGCTTCGATGATAGAAACTTTTATGCCGAGCTTGCAAAGGGATTCCGCCATTTCAACGCCGATAAATCCGCCGCCGAGCACTACCGCGCGCTTAACCCTGTTGTATTGAATAAAGGTTTTGATTTTATCAACCGAAGCCAGCGATTTTATGGTAAAAACCTTTTCAGACAAAATGCCTTCAAGATCCGGCCGCAGCTGAAGAGCGCCGGTGGCAATGACCAGCTTGTCATAAAATTCATCGTCACGGTTGGCAATTTTAACCAGCTTTTCTTTGCGGTCGATATTTTCAACTTCACTATTTAGGCGAATGGTAATATTGTAGCGGCTTTTCAGGTCTTCGGCCGATATGCCGGTAAAAGATTCGCGCGCACTGACCTGACCGGAAAGATAATAAGGCAGGGCGCAGGTGCTGACGGCAAATTCCGCCGATTTTTCCAAAATGACGATTTCGGCATTTTCATCAAGCCGGCGCAGCTTTGTGGCTGTGGCGAGACCGGCGGTTCCGCCCCCGATAATCACGACTTTCATCTTTTTCTCCCTCTCATGGCAATTGCCATTTAAATATGCCTGAAAATTAAACAATCAAGAGAGAAGATAAACTGAAAAAAACAGCTTTTCTGCTTGACATATAACATTATTACAGGTATAAAGCGCATAAATACGAATAGATTTCTCCTTTTCAGGGTATGGAATTTTAATAACACTCCGAGGAGTGCCGCCAGTCAGCGAGGGTTCGCACACTGGCGTGCAATAGTATGTAGGCAAGTGCTTTTTATAAGGTGAACAAAAGTGTTTGACGCTTTGACAGATAAATTAAACGCAGCTTTTTCCAAGATAACCTCACGGGGCGTCTTGAATGAAAAAGACATTGACGAGGCCATGCGCGACATCCGCGTTGCCTTGTTGGAAGCTGACGTTTCTCTGCCGGTCGTTAAAGATTTTATTGCCAAAGTCAAAGCCGAGGCCTTGGGCGAGAAAGTTGTCAAGTCGGTCAAACCCGGCCAGATGGTGGTCAAGATTGTCCATGACGAGCTGGTCAAATTACTGGGCGGTGACAGCAGTGAGCTGAATTTTAAGGCCGTTTCGCCGGTTTGTATTCTGATGGTCGGCTTGCAGGGTTCGGGTAAAACCACAACCTCGGCTAAAATAGCCAAACGCCTGAAAGACAAAAACCGCAAAAAAGTCCTGCTGGCTTCTTTGGACGTTTATCGTCCGGCCGCACAGGAACAATTGGCTCAGCTGGCCGCGCAAACCGGTGTTGCTTCTCTGCCGGTTGTCAAAGGCGAGAAACCGGCAGAAATAACCAGACGGGCATTAAGCGAAGGCAAAAAAGGCGGCTATGATGTGATTATCCTTGATACCGCCGGCCGCCTGCACATTGACGAAACCCTGATGAATGAGGTTGTCGAGGTCAAAAAAATCTCCAATCCGGCAGAGGTGCTGTTGGTTGCAGATGCCATGATAGGGCAAGATTCTTGTAATGTTGCCAGAGAGTTCAACGAGCGGGTTGGCATTACCGGCATTGTTCTGACCAGAATAGACGGTTCGGCGCGTGCCGGTGCGGCCTTGTCCATGAAGATGGTGTCCGGTGTTCCGCTCAAGTTTCTGGGTACGGGCGAAAAAATTGACGAGATTGAAGAGTTTCATCCCGAGCGTCTGGCCGGCCGGATTTTGGGGCAGGGAGATGTTGTTTCTCTGGTGGAAAAAGCCATTGAGAACGTAGACCGTACCGAAGCCGAAAAAATGGCGCAGAAAATGCTCAAAGGCAAGTTTGACTTGGAAGACATGCTTGCCCAGCTCCGGCAGATTCAAAAGCTTGGCAGCCTGGGTGGCATTATCGGCATGATGCCGGGGCTTTCCAAGTTTAAAAATCAGATTGAAGACGCCGGCGGTGATAATCTGATTAAGAAACAAGAGGCGATTATTCTTTCGATGACACAGGCGGAAAGAAGAAATCCCGATATCATCAAAGCCTCGCGCAAAAAAAGAATTGCGGCAGGCTCCGGCGTAGAAGTTCATGAAGTTAACAAACTGCTCAAATCTTATGAGCAGATGTCAACGATGATGAAGAGAATGGGAAAAATGGGCGGCATGGGCGCTCTGGCTTCCCAGTTTATGAAAAAGAGTCCGTTCGGCGGCATGCTTGGCGGACAGAACCCGAAATTTCCGTTTTAACGGAAGTTTTATTAACTAACCGCGTTATAAAAAACGCAAAGAAAGGAAAAATAAAAATGGCAGTACGTATCAGACTATCTCGTGGTGGTTCTAAAAAACGTCCTTTCTACCGTATTGTAGCTGCTGACCAAAGAGCACCCCGCGACGGTAGATTTATTGAAAAACTCGGCACATACAATCCGATGTTGCCGCAGGATCACGCTGAAAGACTCGTTGTTGACGGCGAAAAAGTAAAAGCTTGGATTGCCAAAGGTGCAACACCGACGGAAAGACTGGCTAAAATGTTCTCGAAACTCGGCCTCTGCGCTGCTCCGAAAATCAGTGACCAGCCGAAAAAATCTGCTCCGAAAGCCAAGGCTCTTGAGAGAATTAAAGAAAAAGAAGAAAAAGCCAAAGCCGCTGCTGAAGCTGCTGCCGCTGAATCTTCTGCTGAATAATTACCGTTTGGTTTCTGCAGGATAGGTTTTCAAAATGACGGAACGGATTTGTCTGGGAGTAATCAGCGGAGCGCACGGCATCCGCGGCGAAGTCAAAGTCAGATGCTTTGCCGAGGATTGTCATAGCCTCACGGCTTACGGCCCGTTGGAAGACAAAACCGGCGCCAGAAAATTTGTTTTGAAAATCACCGGCCGGGCCAAAGACGATTTGCGCGTCAAAATTCAGGGCTGCGATGACCGTAACGCTGCCGAAGCCTTAAAGGGAACGGAGCTTTACATTGAACGCAATGCCCTGCCGGAACTGGAAGAAGACGAGTTTTACCATACCGATTTGATCGGTCTGGATGTAAAAGAAGAGGCTTCTTCTGAGGTTATCGGCAAAGTCGCGGCTTTGTACAACTTTGGTGCCAATGATGTGATTGAGATCAAAGTCAGCAAGACCGCAAAACTGGAAATGCTGCCGTTTAACAGGCAGTACGTTCCGGAAATCAATATCAAAGATGGTTTTATTATTGTCAGAGAAATAAACTTTGCACCGGAAGACGGGGACGGGCATGAAGGTTAAAATCTTAACCATATTTCCCGAAATCTTTCCGGGGTTTCTCGGTTATTCTTTAACCGGCAGAGCCCTGAAAGAAGGAATCTGGTCTTTGGAAACGGTCAACATTCGTGATTATGCTTTTGATAAGCACGGTTCTGTTGACGACACGCCCTGCGGCGGCGGCGCCGGTATGATAATGCGGCCGGATGTTTTGGGAGCGGCGATTAAAGCCAATCACCAAAAAGGCCGGATTATATATATGAGCCCGCGCGGCAAACCTCTGACCCAGCAATTGGTCAAAGAGCTGAGCAGAGAGGAGGAACTGACCGTCATCTGCGGGCGTTTTGAAGGCGTGGACCAGCGGGTTCTTGATGCTTATGACATTGAGGAAATCAGCATTGGGGACTATATTCTGACCGGCGGCGAACAAGCCGCGCAGATTATGCTGGATGCGGTTATCCGGCTTTTGCCTGGAGTTTTGGGCAATAGTGAATCTCTGGCGGATGAAAGCTTTGAAAATTTTCTGCTCGAGCATGACCAGTACACCCGTCCGGTTGTCTGGGAAGGCAGGGAAGTTCCAGAAATTTTGCTGAGCGGCCATCATGAAAACATTGCCAAATGGCGAAAAGCGCAGTCTTTGGAAATAACCGAACGCAAACGGCCCGACTTAATGAAAAAATATCTTGATTTTAAGCGGCCTTAGGTATATACATAAGAAAATTTTATAAAAAGGGTAAAACTTATGAACATAATTGAAAATATTGAAAAAGAGCAGATCAGCAAGCTCATGGAAGGAAAAAACGTTCCGAGTTTTAAGCCTGGTGATACGCTGAAAGTTCACACCAAAGTTAAAGAAGGTGAACGTGAACGTATTCAGGTTTACGAAGGTGTCTGCATTGCTCGTAAAAATGACGGGTTGAATTCTTCTTTCACTGTTAGAAAAATTTCTTTCGGCGAAGGTGTAGAACGCGTATTCCCGTTGTATTCTCCGAATGTTGCAAAAATTGAAGTTGAACGTATCGGTAAAGTTCGCCGTGCGAAATTGTACTTCTTGCGTGCCCTGCGCGGCCGTTCTGCCCGTATTGCGGACGATCTGGTTGCTGCAGCCAAAGCCCGCGAAGCAGCAAAAGAAGAAAGCAAATAATTTTTGTTTATCTTACAGTCAAACCCCGCAGATATGGTCTGCGGGGTTTTGCTTGTGTTTTTCTGCCGGTCTTAATATTTTCCGGCCATGGCCTTATAAACGTAGTTTTCATATTTGATAATCTGATATTTTTGCAGAATCAGATTTTTTCGTAAGGCATTTTCACTGTAAATCGCCTCCAGATAATCGCGAAATTCGGTCTTGCCGTTATTGTAGCGGTCTTCGTAATATCTGGTAATCTTAGTCGAGTTGCGATAATTCTCATCAATGTTTTTGTAACTCTCCGTCGCCTTGCCATAAGCAAAATAATAGTAGGCGACTTCATTCACGGCCTGATTGAGCGTATCTTTGAAATCAATGACGGCAATCTGATAGTCAGCCTCCGAAAGCTTTACGTTATTTTTAACCCTGTTCCAGTCCAGAAAAGGCAAATCAACGCCGACGCTGCCTAAAATATACGGAAAGTCAAACGTCGTACGGGCCTTGTCGGAAGAAGAACCCAAAGCGCCTTTCAGCGAAATCCCCGGATACCAGTTTTTGTTTTCGGCTTCCAGAGTTTTAAAAGCTTTTTCCAGACGATACTGGCTGGCCAACAGGTCAGGGCGGTTAGCCAGAACCGCAAGCGGAACGTCAAGGTTGATGCCGAGCGTTTGCTGCTTGAGAATATCGCCGAATTTAATGTTAAGGGAATCTTCCTGCCGGATGTTTAAAATATTTTTCAGGCTGGTTTCCATTTCCTTAAACTGGGTTTCATATTCCAGCAGCCGGTTCTGCTCAGACAACAGGCTTTGCTTGGATTCCAGATATTCCAAATCGTCAGCCTTGCCGTTTTTGTATTTTGCCTCGGTAATATTGCGGATTCCCTCATAGGCTCTGATGTTTTTCTTGGTTACGTCAATGGTATTTTGCAGATATTCGAGGCTAAAATACAAATCCACAACACTGTTGATCAGGCTCAGTCTGGCAGTTTCCTTGTCCATGACCGTCGCCTGATATTCAAACTCCTGAGCCGAATGCAGATTTCTGATTTTGCCGTATAAATCGACCTCGTAACTCAGGCCGGCTTCTCCGGAAAAGCTGTTGGAAAAACCGTCCCCCGTGTCAATCCGGCGCTGCGCGGAAGTGCTCAGATTGCCGGACAAGGTCGGAAACAAATCAGACGTTGCCAGACTCAGGTTGTATAATTCTTTGTTGATGTTAATGGCGGCTTTCAGATAATCCGGATTATTTTCCAGAGCCATGTCAATCAGGCCGTTCAAATCCGGACTGTTATATAGCTTCCACCATTCGGAACTTGCCTGATACCGGCTGCGAATTTCCTGCGTATAATTAAGCTCTGCGGCCGTATCTGCAGGATACTGTGGCAGCGTTGCACATCCTGCCGTCAGCAAAGCCGTTGTCAAAAGCCATAATTTCAAACTGTGTCCTTGCATCTTATTCACTCGCTAAAGCATCAATCGGGTTAAGGTTGGAAGCGTTTTTCGCCGGCATATAACCGAAGATAATTCCGATGGCGGAAGAACAAACCAAAGCCAGCACGATTGACGTAGTTGAAAAAATCATTCCGAATTCTTCAGAAAAAGTATTAAACCCGAGGCCGATGAGCATGGAAAGGGCAACGCCCATAAATCCTCCGACCAGACAAATCAAAATCGCCTCAATCAGAAACTGCTGCAAAATGTCGGCCTGCTTGGCGCCGATAGCCATGCGGATACCAATCTCCTTGGTGCGCTCGGTCACAGAAACCAGCATGATGTTCATCACGCCGATACCGCCGACAATTAAAGAAATGACCGCAATGCTGGCAATCAGAAACTTCATGGTATTTGTGGCGTTTTCCACGGTTTGCTTAATGCTGTCGCTGTTGATCATAAAAAAGTCTTTTGTGCCGTGCAGGGAAGTCAGGATATTGTCAATGCTTTCTTCGGCCACCTGCGAATTGACCTTGTCTGAAATTTTGACGGTAATGGTATTAATGTCCGTATTGCCGTTAATCTTATACATGGCCGTTGTGTAGGGTACCCAGATATTCATTGCGTCGGCACGCGGGCCGGGGTTGTTGTCAACTTCCGTAATGCCGATAATCTTCAACGGCTTTTTGTTAAAAATGATAATCTCGCCCAGCGGATTGGGATTATTGGCAAAGTTTTCTTTTCGGGTGTTCTCGTCAATCACCACAACCGAGGCAATGTTCTTAACTTCATTTTCGGTAAAAACACGCCCTTGCGCCAGTTTTCGCCCTTTGACTTCAAAGTATGAGGCGCCGACGCCGCGCAGCTGCGCCGTAGACGATGTATTGCCGTATACCAGCGTTCCGCTGCCTGAAACGCTGGGCGTGGAATTGTCAATAAACCCCTGTTTGCTCAGATAATCAGAGTCGCTGACTTTCAGCGTTTTGACCTTGCCGGACCTCATGTCGCCAAAGCTTTTTCCGGGCATAATGTCAATGGTGTTTGTGCCCATGGAATTAATCTGCTCCATAATCTTGGCCTGCGAGGCATTTCCCAGAGCCACGACCGAAACCACCGAGGCAATGCCGATGATAATGCCGAGCATTGTCAGAAGCGAACGCATTTTATTGGATAAAATGGCATGTATGGACATGCTGAAAGATTCCGCAAAACGATATTTAAAAGTCTCAATCTTGCTTCTTTTAATATACTTCACCTCATCTTCAATCTGATAAAAATCCGAGACTTTGCGCTGGTCGGAAACAATCTCGCCGTCTTTGATTTCAATAATGCGGCTGGCCTGTGCGGCAATCTTGCTGTCATGCGTAACCAGAATAATCGTATGCCCCTGCTTATGCAGGCTTTTGATGATGTCCATAACCATCTCGCCGCTTTTGGAATCAAGTGCGCCGGTCGGTTCATCGGCCAGAATAATCTCGCCGCCGTTCATCAGGGCACGGGCAATGCTCACACGCTGCTGCTGGCCGCCGGATAACTCGTTGGGACGGTTTTTCAGCTTGTTTCCGAGATCAAGTTTTTTCAAAAGCTCAACGGCGCGCTTGTCACGATCGTCTGCGCCCAACCCCAGATAAATCGCGGGCAGGGCGGCGTTCTCGCGAGCATTCAGGCTGTTGAGCAGGTTATAGCGCTGAAAAATAAAGCCAAACGTCTTGCAACGCAGCTCCGCAAGCTGATCCCGATCCATTTTTCCGACTTCAATGCCGTTGATTTTATAAGAACCGGACGTCGGCGTATCAAGACAGCCGATAATGTTCATCAGGGTCGATTTTCCGGAACCGGATTGTCCGATAATGGCCACAAAGTCGCCTTTTTCTATGGAAAGGTTAATGCCTTTTAACACATGAACACGGTTTTTGGCCTGCCCGAAAAATTTGTTAATGTTCTGCAGCTCAAGAATATTCATCTAGAACCTCCTCGGGCCTCTCATTTTTGTATTTGCCGCTTTGTCTGAGATTTCAGCCGATGACAGACGGGCAATAATCACTTCGTCGCCCTCAGCCACGCCGTTGGTGACCTCAATGTTCAAACCGTCGGAAACGCCGGTCGTGATTGTACATTTAATCACGCCCTGCGGTGTCAGGATTTCTACATATTTGTCTTTGCCGTCGTTCTTTACGGCAGTGACCGGAACGGTCAGCACATTGTCGGCATGCTCGACATAAATCACGTTTTGCGTTGTCATGCCGATTCTCAAAACCCCGTCCGGATTAGGCACGTTCAAACGGCCGTAATAATAAATCGCTTCGCTCGATTCCACAACCTCGGTATATTCGCCGTTTGTCAAAAGCGTCAGCCCCGGATCAATGGATTGCAGCGTTGTCTCAAAAACGTCTGTCAGATTGGCCAGAATAGAATAGGTGACACGCACGCCGGGTTTGATGTTTCCGATATCGCCTTCCGAGATTTCTATCAGAATCTCCATCTGGCTCAAATCCGCAATCTGAACAATGGTCGGCGTGTTCATGGCCGCATTGACGGTTTGGCCTTCTTTGACCGGAATGGATACGATTGTGCCGTCGAGAGGCGCCGTGATTTTTGTATATCCCAGATTAGTCTCTGCCGTGCTCAGCGAAATTTCGGTTTCTTTGATTGACGATTCAAGTTCCGTGACCTTGGCCTTGGCAGCTTCAAAAGCGTCTTCGGCATTTTCCAAATCCTCAACCGAAGCAGCGTTGCGTTTTTTCAACGTCAGCGTCCGGTTATATTGTTTTTCGGCAATATCAAGAGAAATCTTTGCGGCTTTAAGCTGTGCCTGATAACTGTTCAGCTTGGCCTTGTTGATGTCCACGTCATTTTGCTGGGTTGTGGAATCAATCTCGGCAATCAAATCGCCTTTCTTAACATTTTGCCCGATTGAAACATGGAGTTTTTCAATCTTACCGGAAGCCTGGGCACCCACGGTTACCAACTCGCTGGCTCTGACCTCGCCGGTCGCATTGACCACTTTTTGAACATCCTGCCGCCTGACCGGCTCCGTAATATAAGAAACACTGTCCCCTTCTTTAAAAAAAGCGGAATAAAGATAAAAGCCAATAATGATAAGAAGAGTAAAAATCAAAAGCCTTCTGTTCTTTTTTATAAGCGTTCTAACCTTGTCCATCGTTTTTCTCTGTCATTTTTTATTATTTTGCGTTTCAGTCAAATATTTTAGCTTATTCTATCTGCTTTTCTTTATAAAATCTTTAACACGGAACTCCCGCACATAATAATAAACGATATAAATTTCAAAAAAGTTCAAAATAATTGCAAAAAAATCCTAAAAAAAAGGGCTCCTTGTAACAAGGAACCCCGTTAAAGGCTTGTTCGTTAAAATTAGAACAAAACTTTAGCTTGCAGACCAGCGGTGTAATCGTAATCGATATCAACTTTGTTACCATTATCACTGTAATCGCTGTTACCACTCAGGTAGTAATCGCCATAAACACCAAGAGCGATGTTCTCTTTAACAAAGTAGTTAGCTTCTGCCTGAGCATACAACTGGTTGGTATTTTTGCCATCAGTTGTGAAGTCATAACGCAAACCGGCATCAATAGAAGCTTTGTCAAATTTCTTATGAACGCCGCCGAACCAAGAATATTCCATATAACGATCAGCGTCGTCAATGTTACCGGCTAAATCAAAGCTGGTGTACGGAGTCCAACCATTGCAGAGGTCATAACCGAGTTTTACCTGAGCAGCCAATTCTTTCTGCCATCTGTCATTACCATTGCCGGTTCTTTCTTTATAGTTTTTATGGCCATACCAGCTCTTCGGATTATATGTATTATAAGCAGCGCCTACCTGAGCCAGCCAGTTGCCTGCCTGCATATTGTATTTAGCGCCAACGGTATAATCAAAGTTGTGGTCGTTGTTATATTCACCTTTAGAGAATTTTTTGCCGTCAAATTCGTTGCCGATAGCACCAAAAACAGCCAGATTGTCAGAAATACCATAAGTAATTTCTTCGTTGGCATACAAGCTCTTATCAACATTGCCATAATGTTTCAAATTTGTACGCGAAGTTTCAATAGAGGTGTCGGACAGAACTTTGCCTTGTTCCGGCAGATAAAACGGATTGGTAATATCTTTAGCAGAAGCGGCAGTTGCAAACATAACAGCAGCTGAAGCCAATAAAATAGTTCTATAATTCATAAAGGATCTCCTTACGTAGTTTTTCTTTTTTAGTCATACCTCGTTCTGATGTACGAAAATATGATGCCTGTAGTCTATTCAAAAAGAATTAATAAATCAATAACTTAATTAAGAAATGTAAATATTGGGTATTATTTTTTATTAAAAAAGTGATTTTTATGGCGATTTTTCCTATGGAAATGCAAGGACTTCTGTGCTATAATCCGAACAAACAGGAAAGGTTTTGTAATGAATGATAACAAAAAGTTACAACTGGCGATTCACTCTATTATAGAAAAAGCTGCTTCAACAGATATTGCGTCTAATGTGCCTTTGGGCTATTCCCAGCTTGCCGCCCTCAAAAACCTGCATAACTATTGTATCAATCAGGTCTTGAAAGAGTCGGAAGTCATGCGTGACCCGCGCAAACTCAATTACATGGCCTCGCAGGAGTTCAAAATCGCGTTGGTTGCCATGTGCCTGTCGCAGGCGGTGGTTAATCCGGCCCGCCGCAACCGTGAAACCCGAGAATTTTTTATTGAAAATATTAATGTTTATCAGGCAGACGAACATACAAAAATGATAGATTTCGGCCTTATCCATCCGGCTGATGCCGACGCTTCGGTTTATCCTGAAATCATCGAGGACTGGAAAATTTATCGTGACCGCGAGGGCTTGGGAATTTCAGCATTGATTGATGAAAAAACGCGCCTGACCGGATTGAGCGGTTTTCGGCGCGGCGGCGATCCAATCTACGAGTTTGCCCGATTCCATCGCAAATATACCGAAAAAGAAAGAATAAAAGAAGAAAAGAGCCGCGATTCGGCACAGGAGGCTTTTCGCAATGCCGTTGTTCAGTCTTTGGCCAACGAGATGACCAGACAACAATTGCAGGCAGGTAAAAATCCGCTTGAAATATTGGATAATTTATTAAATTCAGCCGGCAAATACCAGCCGTCGCAAAGACTGCGGCAGGAGCTTGATCCGGAAATCGAGCAGAATGTCGCCCGCCTGCTGGAATATGACAATTCCCGTTCCGGCCGCGGGAGATAGAGATAATAAAAAAGATGCTTTATTGTAAAAGCATCTTTTTTCATTTTACCATTCAATCGGGGTATTGGCGATTTCCGGCGGCACGGTTCCCTCAAAATAAATCGTGGTTAACCTGTGCAAATCCAGATTAGAATCATAAAGAGTCCGAAGGTCAAGCGTTGGTGTCATAAAAGCAAAAGCGCAAGCCTTATCCAAAATCTCTTTCGGACATTGATAAATCGCTTCATCAGCCGAAGGACGTAAAAAGCCGTAATATCCACCGTAAGAATGATAAGAAACGATTCTGCCAATCTCTTTCAATCCCTCGGCTTTGGCAATGACTTTAGCGCCGAACGTACAGCTGGTTGTGGCAATAGGCGTGCTTTTGAGCCAGTAAAGCTCTGTGTCATCTTTTCGCGGATAAATCCGTATTTCGCCGTTTAAACCAAACAGAACCGGCCGGATTTTTGCGGCATAAGCCATAACTTGCTCTTGTGACATTGCTTGTTTTTGCTGTTCCAGCTTGTCAAGAATTGCCACATATTTCTCTATTTTTTCCTGCGGCAATCTGGAACATTCTCTCAGCCAGAATATTTTGTCTTCGTACTTCATAATAATTATTTTTTTGATGAAACATAAAAATTTATAACGCATAGAAAATAGCATATATTAAGTTTTTCGTCAATAAGCATTTTTTTACCATTTTGCGCTAAAAAGAAGCATAAATGATAAGGAGAAAAACATGAAACTGATTGTATATCTGATAATTTTGGCCGGTTTGGCTTATGGCGGCAAATGGGTTTATGACAACTATCTGGCCGAAAGCGTGAATGAGGCCATGCACAAAACCGGAAACTATGTTGCCCGCCAGAATTTGGATCATATCGAAATCCACAGCGACGGCACTTATGTTGAAAAAGAATTGCCGTAAAATGTGCAATAAAAAGGCGGGATATTTTTTCCCGCCATTGTTTTTTTACTTTCGTTTTTTCATTCCCTCTTCCCAAAGTTCTTCGGGAATGGCTCTTTCATGTTCATTTTCCCCGGGGGTAAAAAGCCGCAGTTCTATTTTTTGACCATAAAACTCCAGCAATTTTCTAAGTACTCTGAAATGCAAAGTCCCGCGGCCGAGTTCAATATCGTCCAGTTCCCGTTCTTCTATTTGCAATCTCTTGCAAAGATGTCTGGCCGGCATATGCCGCTCATGCCGTTCAAAGAACAAGGCAAAGCCTAATGTTTTGTAAAAATTTCTCAGGCAATCTTTTGTTGTTGAATAAAAATAATATTTTCCCATTTTTAGCTCCTTGATTTTGTTAAAACAAAACCACCCTAAAAGAAGGGTGGCGGAGCTCAAAAACTGCAAAAGATCAGTCACACTAATTCGTCCGCAAAGCGGCTTATTTCGTGTACTCCGCCTAAAGACGGATTTCTTTTGAGATGTTTTTGAGACACCACAGCCGGTCTCCCGACTGCGGGTATTATCATAAAGGATTACAAAGATTTTGCAAGCGGATTTTCTATCCGTTTTCCAGTTCTTCTTTGAGCATTTGGATTTCCAGCCACTCGTTTTCCTTATTCTCGATTTCTTTTTGCAAATCGGCCAGTTTGGCGCTCAATTCGGCAAAACGGGCTGGATTTTGGGCGTATAAGTCCGGATTCGACAATTCCTCCTCGCAAGCGCCGATTGCCTCTTCTGCCTTGGCAATTTCCTGCGGCAGGACTTCCAGCAAACGCTGCTGTTTATAACTCAGTTTTGCCGTTTTTTTATTCTCCGGCTCCGGCTTTTTTTCAGCCTTTTTGACGGCCGTTTTTTTCTCCGGCATTCGCTCGGCTTTTTCCTGCAGCTTTTGCAACAGGTCCGAATAACTGCCGGCGTGTTCATAGACCGTCCCGTCACCTTTCATATAAACCACCGAGCTGACAACGCGGTCAAGAAAATCGCGGTCATGACTGACAATCAGAACCGTGCCCTGATAATCGTCCAGTACTTCCTGCAGCAAATCCAGCGTATCCATGTCCAAATCATTGGTCGGCTCGTCCAAGACCAGAAAGTTTGACGGTTTGGCCAGAGATACGGCCAGCATCAGGCGGTTTTTCTCACCGCCGGAAAGCGCCGAAACCGGACAATTTGCCTGATCGGGACGAAACAGAAAATCTTTCAGATAAGCCACCACGTGACGATATTGTCCATGCACAAAAATATGGTCGCCTTTGTCACACAGGGTTTGCCACAATGTCTTTTTCAAATCCAGCGTTATGCGGTTTTGGTCAAAATAAACTTCTTCAAGGTTTTTGCCAATCCGCACGGAACCGCTGTCGGGTTCAAGCCTTTTGGTCAGCAGTTTGATCAGCGTGGTTTTGCCGGCGCCGTTCGGCCCGACAATGCCGATTTTGTTGCCTTTGATAATGCGGGTGGAAAAATCTTTGACAATCTCGCGGTTGCCGAACGCCTTACACAGATGTTTGGCCTCAATCACCATTTTGGAACGAAAATCGCCTTCTTCCACGTTCAGGTTAACGCTGCCAATCTGCTTAATCTGCTCTTTGCGCTCCTGCCGCAGCTGCTGCAATCGCCGCAGCCTGCCCATGTTGCGTTTGCGGCGGGCGGTCACGCCTTTGTGCAGCCATTCGGTTTCTTCCTCAATTTTTTTGTTCAGGTACTTCTGCTCAATGATTTCCTGATCAATCACCTGCGTCTGCCATTCTTCAAAGAACTTAAAGCCTTTGTTGTTGCGGCGGAGAATGCCGCGGTCGAGCCAGAATGTCGTCTGCGACACGTTGCCCAGAAACATCCGGTCGTGCGAAATCAATACGACGGCGCCGGCAAAGTTTTTGATAATCTTTTCAAGTTTTTCAATTGCGGCAATGTCCAGATGGTTGGTCGGTTCGTCAAGCAGCAAAATGTCGGGCTCGCCGATTAAGGCTTTGGCCAAAGCGGCTTTTCGCCGTTCGCCGCCGGAAGATTGTTCCGGATGCTGCGATTCGGCAATTCCGAATTCGGCAATCAGAATATCAGCCTTATAATCCAGATTCTCGTCATTTTGCGGCAGGCCGGATTTAACCACGTCGCGCAGGGTTGAGTATCCGGAAAAATCAGGTTCCTGCGGCATATAGGAGATTTTGACACCGGGCTGAACAAAAATCTCGCCCGAGTCGGCTTCAATAACGCCGGAAATCACTTTTAACAAGGTTGATTTGCCTGAACCGTTGCGCCCGACCAGCGAGATTTTATCGCCGCGGTTGATGTACAGGTCAACATTGCTGAACAACTGGTTGGCGCCAAAACTGAGCGCGGCGCCTTTTATGGTATAAATCGGAGCTTCGGCCATAACGTCACCGGAAAACTAAATATCTTCCTCAACCAAGCGGTTGCCGTCAACCTGCCATTCCAGCCCTCTGGCCGCCCACAGAAAAAAGTCGTCCACTTTTTCCGGCTTTATGCCGACAGCCGCGCAAATATCATAAATATTGTGCATTTCGGAATCGGTCAGGTCGTGGTCGGCAAGGGTCATCAGAATCATATCGCGGACAATAAAACGCTTTACTTTTATGCTGTCGATTTTTGCCAGCATGGCAATCAGGTCTTCCGGCGCTCTGACCTTTTTTATCTGAGCCAGCGGAATTTTGACCTCACGCGCCTTATTCTTCATAAATTCGCGGCGCTGCTCGCTTTTGGTATCTCCGGCCGTCAAGACGTATGACAAAGCGGAAAGGTAAATTTGTTTGTCGTTTTCGTTCCAGGCATCCAGCACTTGATTCATATTTTTTCTCTTTATCTGATAAAACTAAGTTTACCTTATAACAAATAAAATAAAGATTTGCAAAAAAAATAATTTTATTATAATTTATTAATTATTGATTAAGCGTCAGGCTTAAAATAACACCGTAAGGAGAACGATATGCCTTTGAAAATTGAACTGAAGCCGCACGAGAGTATTATTATCGGCGCATCCCTGATTACCAACGACGGAGAAAGAACCCGCTTTTATATTGACGGCAACGTTCCGATTTTGCGTGAGAAGTTTATTATGCGGGAAAAAGAGGCCAACACCCCGTCCAAACGCGTTTATTTTGTTGTCCAGCAGATGTATTTGGAAAAAGGCAACAAAGAACTGCAGAATCTTTATGTGGAATATGTCCGCGATTTGCAAAATGCCGCGCCGAGTCTGATTCCGTATATTATGCCGGTGAGCGAAAATATTTTGAAGAACGAGTATTACGCCGCAATCAAATGTGCCGGCAAGCTTGTGGAAAAAGAAACCGAATTCTTCGGCAAAACGTTGAGCGGTGAACCGGAATAGCCGTTTTAGAGCCCTTTATGACAAGACCCTTACTTTTAAGGGTCTTTTTTTTATTATTTATGCCGACTCGCGCAAATATTAGGCATATATTAATAAATAGAGGGTACCCTCTCAGGCAGATTATATTTTTTCGCCTGAAAACGAAAAAAATAATTTCGGAGCTACCGGCTTGAAATATCTTGATAAATGCTTATATCGGCAGCCATCAGGAGAGAATTGAGTTGATAGTAACCTGAATTTATGATATATTAAATCTTGTGTTGTCAGGATGACAATCACATGGTTTTAACCCAAACACGTTATGTGTTCCACAGAATTGGAGAAAAAAAATGGCTGATATTTCCTTGACTGCAAGCATGCGTTCTAACCTGCTGTCCTTGCAACAAACTCAATCTTTGATGGATCAAACTCAAGAAAGACTGTCTACCGGTAAAAAGGTAAACTCTGCTATTGACAATCCGTCTTCTTACTATACTGCTCAGTCTTTGAGCAACCGCGCTTCCGACTTGTCTTCTCTGCTTGACAGCATGGGACAAGGCGTACAGACCATTCAGGCTGCCAACGAAGCCATTGAAGCGATTACAACTTTCGCGCAGCAGGCAAAA